>NVWB01000165.1 GCA_002733575.1 Blastopirellula sp.
GTTGATATAGCTTATTTAGTCGCGCCGTGGTTTTTGTTTATAATCGTATTTTGCGATATTAAACATTTACCTCACGCGGCTATTTTATTTATTATGGCAACCGTGAATATTTTATTTGTTGATGTGTTTGGTATGACTAACCCGCTAAGTTACGTTGAAGAGAAGTACCTACTAATGTGGTATGACTTATCAATAGCTTTGTTTATGATTACAATTTTACTCGTTGACAAACAAGCTTGGAAGCATGCTTTAATTCTAGCTTTTGCAGCTATGTGTCATTTTATGATAATATACGACCTAACAGTTTATTCATCTTTTGTAACCAATCTGTTTTATGCTTGGTACGATGAACTAATAATAACGGTTGGTATGCTACAGATGGCGATTTCATACAATGTATTTTCTAACTCACTTAGAGGAATGCGCAGATTTATATCTGGGTGCACTAATAATATTAGGGATCGTAGTCAGGGTTTATACCCATCTGAAAGAGGTGGAAAGAGATCGTGAAGCAAGAAACCCTAAAGGGATTGGCAGATTCCTCAAATATATTAACAGCAAGTACGGGCGCGGGAACTAGTTTATGGGGGTTCGCTGAGTTATTTGGATTCATAAATACTAACGCTGCCGGTATTGGTGTATTGCTAACGCTTGTATTTGGACTTATAGCTATAGGGTTTAATTTATATAACTCATCAAAGCTAAATGAAGTAGAGAAAAACAAAAAGAAAATAGACGACCACGGCGACAAGCTCCATTCCCACATACAAGACACAGAAAAATCATTCAAAGAAGTTGGCGCCGGTATTGATAAGATACTTAGTAAACTCAACAAAGACTAACAATCACAGTGTAATAACATAAGGCTAAGTAATGGCTATAACATATCAAAATGACTGGACTAGTGACCCAGAGGGCACAACGCTAACTAGTTTAGGATTTAGCACTTTCGGTGCTTTTCTTGCTGACACTAATGGCCTAAAAGTCAATGCTACTTCACAACTATTAAACTCATCATCCAACGGTTGTTATGCGTACATGAATGCAGGAGCAAGCTCTTATTATGTAGAGGTTGTCATGGCTGTTAATCAGCCGGGTGTTAGCACTAGAGAAAACGGTGTAGCTATTCGCGGTATTGACGCGAGTAACTTTATATTTACAAGGTTTGTAGGTAGTACAACACGGGTTTCTTATCGCTCGGGTGGTGGTAGTCTGGTTGATATCGTTGGTTACGATAATTCTGGGTTTGTAATAGGTGATGTATTACGGGCAGAGGTGGAGGGCGACGCACTTAGGATACTTAGGAACGGTTCCCCGCTTGGTGCGGATTTAGATATTACCGGAATAGTATCAGGTAATATGGCTGGGCTTATTGCTCGGGATATTGAAGATCCGCTCTTTGGCGCTTTAGAGATTGGTACGTTATCATCAGACACTATTTTAATCGACTCAGATAATGACGGGATAATAATTCCGACAATCGGAAACGATAACCCCTACACACTTTCTGGTACTTACATGGGTGTTACTGTTCCGACCGCTATAGAATATCGCGCAGTTGAGACAGAAGGCGGTGCTATAATTCGAGATTGGACTTTGCTAGATGCAGCTCCGGCGTTAGGTGCTTTTACTGGTGATATTCTCATGGATACCAGTTTCTATTTCAGGTTTGAAGTTCGATATTCAAATGATGTAGCTATTGTTGGTGTGGGCAATAAGCTAGCATTTGGTCTTGATGGCGAAATGGCCGGACAGTCTAACACTGTTTCTCTTGAAAATTCTGGCGCTATTGGCTCACCGAACCCGCAAACCGCAATTTTTGACGGTGTTAATTCTTGGTCTGTGCCTACTAATCAATACGTACTTGACGCACTTAACGCAATATCAATAGCGAATAGTTGCGCTGTTGGCGTGTTTTTTACAGCAGTTAACAGCGCTAGTATTTCATCCATGTTGAGTGGTGGCGCTAACTATCAACCGAGAGTAGACGGACTAACAAATATAGGTGGTAAATTAAGTTTCTTATTTTGGGGGCATGGTGAACATGCAACGGGAAGTTCTGTTGATTGGAATGCATATCAAACCGATTTAGGGTTGATCCAAACTGATTTGTTAACTAGGTCAAGCCAAGCATCAAACACTTTACCGATGTTTATAGTTCAACTAGGTAGGAATGACGGTGGCGGCGGCTCTGACACAGGCTGGCAAACAGTAAGGGCAGCTCAAACACTATTTGTTGATGCTGGAAGTGATGCGTACATTAGCCACCAAACTATTGATTTGCCAATGGGGGATAATCTCCACAGAAATGCAAGCGGACATATACAGGAAATGCTTAGATTTGCTGATAGCTTTAATGCTGTTAGTTTAGGCTCTGGTGATACAGGTCGCGGAGTTATACCAACGGGTGCAACCGTTAGTGGTTCTGACGTAGAAATAGCACATGATTTTAATGGTAGTTCACTAATCACATTGCCCGCAAACAGCAAGGACGGCTACGAAGTTTCAGACGATGACTTTTTAAGCTTGTTAACTATTGATTCAATTGCTACATCAACGAATAAAATCACACTGACAACATCAGCGCCGATTACTGGTGAGGTTAAAATAAGAAGCCAGCAAGGCCAAGACCCGCAAGAGTCAAAAATGCCTGTAGGTGATGTAACGTATAATGGTCAAGCCGTAATGGTTGAGCCTATTGTTACAGAGTTACAAAGCGCACCTGTAATCCCTAGCATTATAAACCTAACTGCAACAGGGTTACCTGATGGTACTTATTCGGCAGAGTTATGGGATGATTCAACCGACCCGATGACGCGAATTAAAGTAGAAAATATTACCTTTACATCAGAGCAAGGTGCATCTACCTTGACGGGCTTGGTTGCGGTTGGTACTGCGATATACACTAGAATCGACACACCTATACCATTAATCACAGGGGTAACGTGTACAGGAGTTACTGAGTAATGGCATACAATCAAGCGAATGGTTATAACGTTGCCGTTGCGGGTGGTGGCGGAGGTATTACTGTAACAGGCGCAACTGCAAACTATAACTATTCAGGCATAGCTAGCACAGTAGAGATCGGCGCTGAAATTATAGTGGTTGGTCAGACAGCTAATTATAACTACGCTGGTATTGATGGTGAAGTAGAGTTAACGGCGCTTATTACTGTAATAGGGCAAACTGCTAACTATAATTACGCAGGTATAGACGCAGATGTAATAATACAAGGCGCTATCGTTGTTACTGGTAATACTGCTAATTATGATTACACTGGCGTAAATGCTACAATAAAGCTACAAGGACCAATAGTGGTAAACCCTAGAAATATCATTATGGTTAAACGTAAATCAAACACAATACAAGTAAGGTAATATTATGGCAGTCGGCGATACTAAATTAATGAATGACTATGTACGCAAAGACAGAGAAGGTGTTTATGCTATTGCTGATAACTGGCAGATAATTTTTGTGTCAGATACTTTTGCAAGTATTAACTCTGACGCAACCAACCCAACATCAGCGACCTATACCGCGGTAAGTGGTGGTAACTTTGCTGCAAACTATCCTTTAACTAGTGAAGCTATAACTCGCTCCGGTGCGGTAATTAAGTTTGATGCAACCGATATAGGCCAACAACTTAAAAATGCCTCTAACCCTGCAATCAAGTGTGCTGTGTTGATTAATGCAACTAACAGCAATGACTCATGCCAAGCATGGGATATGACATCAGACGGCACAACCCCTGTTGATACGGTAAACAATGACTTTACCTTTAACTTTGGTGCTGGTGGTATCAACACCTCCACAAATACTAGCACTTAATAAAACCCTTTAAAATCAACGGTAAAGTAAACATCTCTCAGTACATATATAAGCACTCTAACGGGTGCTTTTTATTGCCTATTTGTGTTATAATTACCTCGCGTCTAGGCTTAGCGGCTGAAAGTAGACTTCAATCACCTATTGGCGCAAAACTTCAAGATTGATAACCTATAATTGTGAGGTTCATGTGTTAACTCAAAGTGAAATAAAAAGTAATTTAAAATATAGCGAAAGCGATGGTGTCTTTTATTGGAGGAATCCAAGAAGGGGTAGGAAGATATATAAGCCAGCAGGGTACAAGGATAGTAGGGGTTATTTGTTAATAATTATTAATTATAAGCATTATTACGCACATAGGCTTGCTTGGGTTTATGTTAATGCTGGCGACCTATCAGAAATAGGGATTGATCACATTAACGGTGATAGGTCAGATAACAGAATAAGCAACCTAAGACTTGTTAATCAACAAGAAAACCTTAAAAATAAATCCTTATACAAGGTAAATAAATCAGGAGTTTGTGGTGTAAGGTGGGTTCATGATAGAAATACATGGGATGTCAGGATAGGCGTTAATGGTAAGCAGGTTCGTATTGGGACGTTTAAGTGTAAGTTAGATGCCGTCTCTGCAATCATGAAAGCTAGAATCAAATACAAGTATCATGTTAATCATGGTAGATGTGATTAGTTGTAGTTGTCGTGGTATAATTAACTAAATAACGGCGAAATAACGGCAATTATGGCTAAAACTAAAACATCATTCAATAGTGACAACCAGCCCAAAGAAAGAAAGGGCAGGGGCAAGAGCGAACGAACTAAAATACTTGAAGCTATGAAGAGGGCAGGAAGTACAGAGGAAGAATTTTACGACTCATTGCTAACAAGGTCATTAGATACAGAGGATAACTTCGGCTTTAAAGAAATGCTCAATAGAATGTCACCTATTCCTAAAGCTGTTGCTCCGCTTTATGAATTTACATTTGATGAAAAGGGCACTCCCTATAAAAAATCATGCCAGGTATTAAAAGCTATGGCAGCAGGGAAGATACCTTCTGATATTGGGTCACTGTTTATTAATAGCATTCAGTCAATGCTTAAAATCCAAGAGGTGACAGAATTAGAGCGCATGATTAAAGAGCTTGAAGAGCGAGCTAAGTCGGGTGAGTAGAATCACAAGAGTGCAGCAGCTTGAATCATTCTTTAACTTTAAAGATGGTGAGTTTAGGTATACGGTCATAGGATTTGTTAGCGCCAAGACTAAAAAGCTAGTTAGCGCTTATCGCCTCGTTGATAATAGATGGTCAAAGACAAGTAAGGAGCCGACAGCATATTTTGCCGAAGTGCTAACGCCGATGTTTTTAAGGCCAAAAAGGTTTATTATTCTTATTGGTGGTCGCGGCTCAGGTAAAACGGTTGCTGAAGCCGGCAAAGGGTTGATAGGTATGCACGACCTAAAACGCAATCTAATGTGTATACGAGAGTTTCAATCATCAGTAGCGGATAGTGTTCATGCTGTATTATCAGCAGAAGTTGCAAGGCTTGAATTTGATAACTCTGATGTAACTGAACGTTCAATAAAGTTTACTCACAATAATTCAATGGCTCGATTCATGGGGTTAAGTCGTAACCCTGAATCAGTCAAGTCAGTGTTCGGCTTCTTGGATTGGTGGATAGAGGAAGCACAATTCCTATCAGAGAAATCATTAAGGGTATTAACGCCTACGGCACGTAAAAAGCCGGTCAAAGGTTTACCCGGCCATATGACAGAAATTGACTCTGATGAAATAGATATGGCTGATGTTCAAATGACGTTTTGCGCTAACCCTGCATCAAGTGAAGATCCATTCAGTCAAAGATTTATAGTGCCATTTCAAACAGAGTTAAATGATAACGGCATCTATGAAGATGACATGCACTTAATAATTAAAGTTAACTGGGATTCTAACCCCTGGTTTGATGATTCAGGGCTAGAAGCAGAGAGGTTATTTGATTTGGAAAACTTACCAAGGTCAACATACGATTGGGTGTGGGAAGGTGGATTTAATGATGACATTGAAAACGGACTGATTAAACCTGAATGGTTTGACTCCTGCATTGATGCTCATATTAAATTAGGCATGAAGCAATTCGGTGTTACTAAGATTACACATGACCCGAGTGATTTAGGTAGTGATCCTAAAGCAACGCTAATCCGTAAAGGAAACATAATCACTAATGTACTTCAGCGTACCGACTTAGATGTCAACGAGGGCAGTGATTGGGCGCTTGGATTAGCCATTAATGAAAACGCTGACCATTATGAATGGGACGTGGGCGGGATGGGAATTACCCTTAAGAAAGATGTTAACGCAGCTTTAGAGGGAAAACGAATAGGGGTCCATCAATTTAACGGCGCCTCTAAGGTCGATCATCCTAATAGTATATATGAATCTTCAGGCGCTTCAAACGTAGCTAACCAAATGACATGGGAGCAAGTGTGTAAAAACTTACGCGCTCAGTGTTACCTCAAATTGCGGGATAGGGTTTATAGAACTCACATGGCAGTTACCGGTAATGTAATGACTGACCCTGATGAGTTAATTAGCTTTAGTTCTGACTGTGAAAGCCTAGCAACACTTAGAGCAGAATTATGTAGAATGCCCATCAAGCCAAACTCAAGCGGTTTATTTGAGCTTTACACCAAAAAAGAAATGAGAGAAAAATTCAAGGTACGCTCTCCTAACTGTGCTGACGTACTGATGATGTCAGAACGCATTCATGGTATCATTAAAGAAGATATCGACTTAAACAGCATTTACCAATCAACCATTACCCACTGGTGAGACAATGAAAGACTTAGAGCAAATCAAAATAGATATGAATCATGCCTTATCGGGTAGTTATG
The DNA here is from genome assembly GCA_002733575.1 of Blastopirellula sp. Classification (GTDB taxonomy): domain Bacteria; phylum Planctomycetota; class Planctomycetia; order Pirellulales; family Pirellulaceae. The sequence goes on from NVWB01000165.1 coordinate 6,710, forward strand.
ATCGCAACATTCTTTGTTTAGAAGATTATGAGTTTGCGGTTGTTGAGGGTGCAATGTGGCGGGGTAATTACGCCAAGCAATTCAAGAATAAACCTAAGCCTGAAATCAATAAGATATTCGGAAGTATTAACCGTTTACTAGGCCAGAAAGAGCGCTTAGAAATGAATGCTAAGATTATATCTAATTCTGATGAAGCTACCGACGAAGATGCTGACTTGCTTCAGGCTAGATGGCGCAATGATTTTCAAACTAGTGACGGTGTTGAAGCTGTTAACAATTCAGATAAGGAAGCTTTTTTTAGTGGGTTCGGTGCTATTAAGTTAGTTGCTAAGTATGAAGATGAAGAGAATCCGAACGCTGACAATCAATACTTATGCTTGGAGCCTGTTTATTCTGCTGCTGCTTCGGTGTTGTTTAGTCCATCGTTACGTAAAGATAAAGCCGATTCAAAACAGTGCTGGCAGATAGTACGAACTAGCCGCGATGAGATAGAAAAAGAGTATGGTGTATTACCTGCAAGCTTAAACTCTCAAGTTGATTACTTTGACTGGAACACTGACACGACCAAAGATATTTTCATTGCTCATTATTACGAAGTGGTAATTAAAACGATTACTGAATATACATTCGGTGATTATGTTATTACTACCGGTGATGGTATTAAAGATAGTTACGGCAACAAGATTACTCGTGAAGATTTAAAAGAGTTACGTGACAATAACGAGCATACAACTATTCGCCGCAAAACAAAGCGTGTTGAATATGCGTTAATTGCCGGTGATGAATTCCTTATCAAGTCACAAAAGACACCATTTAAACGTGTGCCTCTTATTCCTCAGTATGGTTATCATTCGGTTATTAATGGCATTGAATATTATTGTGGTGAAGTAAGAAAGCGCCGTGACCCTCAAATGTTCACGAATACTTTCTATTCTTCAATGATGGAAATAATGGCAGCACCGCAAATAGCTAAGCCTGAATACACACCAGAGCAAATAGCTAAACATGCTGGGCAACGTGCAAGGGCTGATATTGATAATGCTGCTTTTGTTATGAGTGACCCTATCAGGAATGATGATGGCACAATTGCACATCTTGGTCCTATTGGTCATACTAAGCCGCCTGAGTTAGGAAGTGGTTTAGCTGCTGCCGGTCAATTGCTAGATAGTACAATGTCTGATATGGCAAGCACTGGACAAAGCACATTGCCATCTAATGTAGCCGCTGATGCAGTTAGGCAGATTAACGAACGTCAGGATGATACATTCCAGCCATTAATGCAAAACTCAATGCAAGCAATCAAAGCAGCTTGTGAGATTTGGATAGATGCGGCGCAGTTACTTTACTTTTCTAATACTAGAAACATTCGTGTAGTTGCTTCTGATGGTAGTCACTCGCAAGTTGACACGTTAGAGTATGGAATGGATTCAGATGAAAACTACGGACCATTTAAGAACTCTGCAAGGGGTCGATATACCGTACAAGTTAAAGCCGGTGAATCTTACAAGAACAAGAAAGAAGCTGAGTTAGAAACTACGCTGAAAATGCTTCAATATACTGACGCACAATCACCACAAGGCATGATGTTACTTAACCAGGCTATCATATCAACTACGGGCGATGGTGGTGACAGGTCACGCAAAGTTGCAACATATCAAATTATAGACGCAATGATGGCAATGGGATTAGACCCTGACGCTGAAACCGACGAAGAAAAAGAATATGTTCAGCGTAAAATACAAGCAATGAATCAGCCTCAACCACCTACAGTTGAAGAACAGGCGGAAATGGTCAGGGCACAAGCAGAACTTAAAAACGCTGAAGGCAATGTATTACAAGAGCAAAATAGAGCAGCAGATAGAGAGGTTGAAATTGCTAGGCTTCAATCAGATAACCAAGGAAAGCAGCAGAAACAAATGTCTGATGATCAATTCAATTACGCCAAGGCACAACAGGCGCAGCAAAAGCTTGATGATGAGCGAGCAGATAAAGGCTATAAGAATTCATTAGCACTAGCTAAGCTTGAACTTGAAGCAGGTAGAGACTTAAATGCAGAGCTACAAAACAACATGCTAGTGTTTGACCCTGCTACTGGAGACTTTGCATAATGCCAATTGTCGATATTAAAGGAGTGGGTAAGGCACAATTCCCTGACGGAATGAGTGTTGACAATATTCGTTCATTCTTGCAAAAGAAGTACGCAACCAGTAATCAATCATCATTATTGCAAGCAGCACCACAAACTATTGAAGCATACGAGCCAACACTTACCGAGAGGTTAGGTCAAGGTGTATCAGATACGCTTTACGATACTGGTATTATATCCGATAGATACGGAGCGCAACGAATAGGCGAGAACATATCAGCTATTGGTGAAATGTTACCAGGTATTGGTGATGCTGCCGCCGGTGATGAATTCGGCAGGGCTGCTGCCGAGGGTAACTTATCTGGTATGGCTATGGCTGGCTTAGGTGTTATTCCTGTTGCTGGTGATGCAGTAAAGGGGGCGATTAAAGGGATAAAGAAGCTAGATAATACGGCATTCTTTGATATGAGCAACAAAGATTTAGCAGTACAAACCGTAAAGGAAAACACAGAAAACATCGCGTTTAATATAGACGATCCTGAAATACTTGAAAGAATGAGCGCTTATGAATCTGCAACAGGTAAGAAGCCTATACTGCAATTTACCAATAGATTTAAAACAACCTTTGTAAATGCAGATGGCACAGCAGGAAGCGTAAACAGAAAAGGCGAGTACACAGAAATATTTGAGCAAGACGCACAGCAGTTTATGAGAAACAAAGCACTAACAGGAAATAAAAAACGTATTGAAGCGCAACAAACGCCAGAGCAAATAGAGGCCGAAAAGGTTGACTATAAAAGACGTAGAGATGAGGAGCGGGCGCAGTATAGAGCAGAGCAAGACGAAAGCTACAAGATGCAGCATACAGCACCAATGAGAGACGGAAACCCTAGCGGTAATGATGTAAACGATTCATTCCCTGGTATTTATTCAGGTCATGCTAGTGATTATTCAACGGGTGTTGATTACGACCAAAAAGCTATAAATATAATTCAAGGTATGAAAGGCAAGCCAGAAAGACCAGTTACGATTTATAGGTCAGTGCCTAAGAGCGTTAAAAGTATTAACTCAAGTGATTGGGTAACAACCACAAGAGAGTATGCAAAACAGCATATGGAGGGCGAAAAAGGATGGCACATACTAAGTAAGAAGGTTAAAGCTAAAGATATCGCCACTGATGGAAACTCAATTCACGAATTCGGCTATGACCCAGTAGAGAAATAACAATGAAAATATTCCTAAACTTTAAATGTGAATCAGGCGCTATTATCGAACGTTACATAGATAGCACCGCTAAGTTTGCTGATTGTGATTGTGGCAAGCCAGCGAGTAAGGCTATATCAACGCCGAGATACCTCAGTAACTCCACCGGTAAGTCACCCGCTAGACCATAACTAAGGAATAATTATGAAAGACAAAACAATAGATGACTGCATAAACGGAAGAAGCCTGAATGTAAACCTAGTAAATCCACCTATTGCGCAACCATGGAAAACGCGAAAGGAATATATGAATGACGATAAGATGCTTAGGGTTGGGATTATATGCTCAGTAATAAGTACATCTACATCAGTGGTTATTGTGATAGCGACTCTGCTTCAGCTTCAATAAGATCATAACAAGCAGACGATTAACTAAGGCACCTAATACGTGCCTTTTTTATTGCCTAAAATCTGATATAATTAGCAAGCGCCTAGAGAATGCAACTCGAAAATCCGACCTTAGAACGGGCTGGCGCAAAACCTCAATTCTAAGCTAATACGTTAAGGGTATTAATCATGTTAGACACATCAAAAATATACACGTCAAAAAATAATGGTAGGTGCAAGGTTTTAGAGTATATAGATAGCTCAAATGTAGTTGTTGAGTTTTTAGATACTGGGTATATCTGCACCTCAGAAGCCGCCAGCGTAAAGAAGGGGCTAGTAAAAGACAGGCTAAAACCTAACGTATGTGGTGTCGGGTTTGTTGGTGTTGGTGGATATGATGCGGCTTATAAAAGAGTGCCGACAAAACCCTATGTAACATGGAAAAGCATGTTAGAAAGGTGCTACGGGAACGTACAAAAAAGATGCCCGACATACAAAGGGGTTACTGTTTGCAATGAATGGCATAATTTTCAAGTGTTCGCACAATGGTTTAATGATAATTATATTGATGGTTTTCAGTTGGACAAGGATATAAAAACAGAGGGAAATAAGATTTACTCACCTAGTACATGTTTATTTGTATCTAGAAAGGATAACTCAATAAAGGCAGTCGCTAAGTCGTATACCTTTACCAATCCTGAAGGGCTTATTGTAGACGTTTATAATTTAGTTGATTTCTGCCTCAAGAATAACCTAAACAGAAGTGGTATGAGTAAAGTTAGTACGGGTGTTCGTGGCTCGTACAAAGGGTGGAAAATAGCATGATTGGTCATTTGACTAATAATAGGTTAAAATAACCATACCTTCTTGCGAGGGGTTATAGCTCGCAATTTTCGTTCACCATAAACGAGGCGTTAATTATGGGTACTGGTAATCAATCGGAAGCAGAAATAGAAGTAACTCGACCTGATGAAGTTGTGGTAACTGACTCAGAGACAACCAAGGCTAAACCACAAGCCGAGGCAACAGAAGATACTGAAACTTATGTTGAAGATGAAAGTGACAACCAAGAAACAAGTCACAAAGATGAAATGTCGCAAGCTAAAGCATATGCGATGTTTAAAGCGAAGCAGAAACAATCGGCAAGACGTAAAGAGGAAATTGATAAAGGCAATGATGAGCGAGCAGCAATGCAAGCAACCATTGACGAACTTCAAGCGACAGTTGGCAAAATTACCAAAGGCGCACCGCCCACCCTTGAGTCTTGTGATTATGACGAAGGTCAATTCTCGCAAAAGATGCAAGAGTACTATAGCAACCCGGGTAAGCCAGCACAGAAAGAAGCAGCCAAACCAGATGCGCCTAATAAAGTGCAGAATGATGAAGCTGAATATAACCTGTATCAACAAGAGCAAGCTTTAACTAAAGATTTACCTGATTATGAAGACGCGAAAGCATCTTTTATTAATACGGTAAAAACTAAGTATGGTGTAAAAGACCCAAGCACAACAATAGCCATGATAGCTGATATTTCAAAGCAGTCAGGCGTTGATGCAGCAAAGGCGATTTTTGCAATGAATAAGGTTCCTGCTTTAATAGATGAATTAAATTCTTGCACTAACCCTTTTGCAATGGCAAAGGTTTTAGAAAAGGCAGCAGCTAAAGTTAAGTCTAGAGTTAAAGCGCCGATTACTACGCAACCAGAACCAGACGTAACAAACTCAGGGCCAATTGATAACAGTGCTGGTACGATTGATAAGCTATATAAGGCATGGCAAGAAAAGCCAAGCCTAGCAAATCATAAGCGCTATATCGCGGCTAAAAACAAAAAATAAATTAAGGTGAAATGAAAATGGCTAACCAACTCGCACATGACAAAATGTGTACCTTGTGGAATGAAGTAGCAGAAACCACAGGTATGAAAATGGCACTATCTAAAGATTTAGATGTGTACAATATGGACAGTGACGCAAACTCTGACCGCGCAGCTAGTGAAGATAGCAACGCGAATGATAACGGCTCTGACCGCGAATATATTCCACAAGATTACCGCTTTGATGTTAAAGACGGTATTGTCTCAAGCGATTCAGATTTTGAAGATATTATTGATCGCATGATTCCTGTAAACCGTTCTAAGTCAAAACGAGTTCTTGCTCGAATTGATGCTAAAGGTTTACGTAACCCACAAACACGTAAAAAGGTTGTTCAAGGTTTTTCCCGTGATTTAGCTAACGCGATCGATGTTACCGCTTATCAAACTATGATTAATAGCGCAACAATGGTTCAAACTTCTACGTCAGCATTTGATTATCAATCAGCTATTGATGCTGAAGTCTTGATGCTTAACTACGGTTTAGGTGCTTATGATAAGAAATTATTCCTATCTAACACTGATTACGCTCGTGTAGCTAAAGACTTAGGTAATGCTAGCCGTGATATCTTAGTTAACGACGCAATCACACGCGCTCGTATTCCTGATTTAGCAACGTTTGCTACAATGCGTTCTGATTACCTTTTAAACTTGGCGGCACCAACGCCAGCAGCTTTAACTGTTAACGGCAATCAATCACATACTGTTGCTACTTATGATGCGCAAGGTTTCTATCAAGATAACCGTAGCATGAACCTAGCAGTTAACTTATCTACCTCTGCAACTATGCCGGTTGGTACTAAGTTCACCATTGCTGGTGTTAACTTCTTACATCCTGAAACGCGCACAGATAGCGGTGAGCTATGTACGTTTACAGTAATCACCACGGGTACGGGTACTGTTGAAATTCAACCAGCACTTGTTACAACTGGCCCTTACCGTAATGTAAGCTCTCAAGCCGGTGCTGGTGTTGATGTAACAGTATTAAACATCGCTGCTAGTAAGCCATCACTGTTTTATACTCCTGAATCTACATTGTTAATCCCTGGTCGTTTACCAGTACCTAACGATGCCGGTGCAGTTGTTCCAGTTGATGCAGTAACCGAGCAAGGTTTACCAATGCGTATGACTTACACTTACGACTTCCATAATGAAGTATTCTTAATGAAAGGTTTAGTGTTCTTCGATGTACAGGTAATCATGCCTAACCAGTTAGGTCTGATTTTAAGTAATCAAACCTAGTATGTTATAGTTGCTTTTAATTAAGCTGAATAAAGGCGGCTTTCGAGTCGCCTTTTTTATTGGAGTTATTATGATACATATTTATAAAGCCGGTGGCATACGAAAAAAAGACGGTAAAGAATACTCAATCAAATCTATCAACGAAAACGATAAGGCCGAGTATTTTTCTGACGGGTGGGTGAAATCACTCGATGAAGTTAAGAAACCTAAAGCAAAGAAAGTAGCTAAAAAGGTAACTCAAGATGATAACCAAGAATGAATTAGTTCTAGATGCTTATGAGGAAATGAGGGTTAGCGGGTTAACTGTTAAACCTCAACCTAACGAAATAGTAAGCGCTATCAAGAAGATGGATAACATGATACTTAGTTGGCAAAACAAGGGTATCTGCTTAGCCTATGTTAGGTCTGCTGGTTATAACGATATTGACCCCAATCAAGATAGCGGTGTTAATGATGTAAGCGCATTTGCTATCGTGTATAACTTGGCTAAAACATTATGCCCGATGTACGGCAAGCAAGCCGACAGGGAGACAAAGGTTAACGCTAAAATTGCATACGAAGGTTTATTTAGTCCTGAGTTAACAATGCGTGATCCCACTCCATATCAACCAACTGGCAGCGGTGAATCGTTCTTCTTTGGTAATCGAATTGGCGGTTATTGCTTTAACTACTTTCAAACTATTGATGAAAGCGCGCCTGATTACTGTACGACTAAAGATATACTTGTTGGTCAGATTGATTTTTACGGCGTTGATTTCAACCCTTATTTGAATCAAGTTGATGGTGACACTATCGCTAGCTTTACCGTTGAAGATGGTGAAGGTGTTAAGGTGCTAAATAGCGCTGAGGTTGATGGCGTTATTAATATTGAGGCTCAAGGCTCTAAAGTTGGCTATGCTCCTGTGCTAATAACGATAACAACCTCAAGTGGGCGTGTACTACCTGAGAATGTAAACTTTAATGTTATAGCGGTATAGGTTATAATAATCGTGTGAGGTGTCGGGCCTCACGTTAGGTAGTACTACCGCTCAACCCCCCGACTCTACACCCCGACTAAAATTTAACCCCGGCAAAGCATTGAAGCTATAACTTAGGGGTTTTTTTATGTCCACTTCTTTACCACCTGTCGTGCTATCCAGAAATGTATGGGTAGATTTATATGCAGAAACTGGCATCACTGCCGGAACACAATTAATTATTCAAAACATCGGAAAAGATGAGGTTGTTTTAACCGAGTCAGCAACGCAACCGACTTCGGGCTATGGCCTAAACAGATTGCCATCAAGAAAGTATGTAACAAATGAACCTGCGAATGTCGGCGCATGGGCTTACTCAAGTTTCGGATCTAAACTGCAAGTAGAGGCGGCTTAAATGTTTACCTCTCCTGAGTACATGGCATTAAAAGTCGGGGGCCAAGCTTCCGGCGGTATCGGTGCAACTTATACCGGAGGCACATTCCTTGTTGGCGTAAATAAATTACTATCAAGCGGATCAAGTTTTGAATTGATCATATCAACTAATGGCGATCAGATAGTTATGGACTCGCCTATCGTAAACAGCAATAGCGGTGATTTAACTTTCGACTTGTATGAAGATACTGTATTCACTGGTGGAACTCCTGTTACAGCTTATAACAATGATAGAAACTCGCCATTCGTTGCCGTGATAACCGGCCTTGTTGTCGATGCTACTATTTCAGACTTAGGTACTCAGATATTACCAACGGTTAATACTGTGGGTGATAACAATAGCGGTCAAGCTAGGACATTCGCCCTTGGTTATCCGGTAATATTCAAACCAAACACTAATTACACTTTAAAAGTCGCGCACAATGACGGTCAGAATAGACAGGTTAATTTGTACGTATCAGCATTTAGGAGAAGGATATAATGAGCGGATTTAGACCTTTTGATCCTGTTGGTGGTGGCGGCGGTAGCTCAGGCTTAGATAATAGAGTTATAGTTACTAGCGCTACTGACTTGTCTGGAACACTAGATAGTACAAAGGAATATTTTATTGACGGTATTATTGATATGGGCAGCCAATCAATAGAAGTACCTCAAGGCGGTATAAATTTTACTGGTTATAACTTCGACCTATCCAAACTAATATCGAGCGCAGCAGCGTACACTATGTTTACATCACCCGCTGGTGGTAGTGGTGACTTTCTTGGTAAGGATTACGCTATTGAGGTTACTGGCGTAGGCTCACAAGTTTACGATATTGTAAGCGATACGGGGTTCGAGGCTTTCGAGTTCTCACGCATTAATTACAATGACTGTTCATCGCTTGGTACTATCGATAATTACCGCCAAGGCTTAGAGGTTGGCACTGGTCGTTTTGGTGGCAAGCCTGAGTTAACATTAAAAGGTACATGGGTCGGTGGTTACTTCATAGATACATCAATAGTTAGGGGTATGGTTGACGGCGCTTATACTTTATTTAAGGCTGGCGCTGGATTTACTATGGCCTCACGATTTAGGTCTAATCAGAACATCGATTTACCTGCGAATGCTTCTTTCTTTGACTTCTCCGTTGCTAACTTTCCCAACCCATCAACGATACAAATTGACGGAGCTATCATCACAAGAAACGGCTCGATAGATGCAGAAGATGCGAATATAAATCCAAACATAACTGAGGCTGAATTACCCAGCGCATTCATGGGCAACCAAGGCATGCATAATACTTTTGTTGGCGGCAAGTATGCGGTATCAGCAGAGGTAACGACAACTATCAATACTCAGGGTGTCTTTGAGGTTTTAGCGGGCACGTTCACAACTGAAGGATTACAGCATTTCGATCAACCATCAAACGGACAGGCTAGGCATTTAGGTGTAAGTCCAAGAAACTTTATATTCGTTATGAATATGACAATTGCAGGGGCGCAGAATGAAGAGGTCGAAATCAGAATAAGGCGCTTTGATTCATCATCAACAACCACTAGCACTATTGAATCACAAGTTAGGCAGGTAAATGCTTTTGCTGGCGGTAGAGATGTCGCATTCTTCAATCTATTTACCGCTGTAGATATCGATCAAGATGATTATCTGTTCTTGGAGGTGGCAAATAATTCATCGACTGCAAACTTAACCGTTGAGGTTGATGGCTTCTTTGTGATTACGGAGAGATAATAATAACTAGGTTAATGATTAAAGGGGCTATATTTATATATGCCCCTTGTTTTTTACTCTCCTAAACCGTTGGCATTGTCATTATACAAGCCGCTATTACTATCAATGCGCCTATGATTATCTTACCCCAAAATGCGTTACTACCTGCAAGATGATCGTCTAATGCTTTACGTGCCTTTTGTTCATCATTCATATTCCGTACCCCTGTTCGAATTGTGATAGGTCAATACATGCAACCCTTGACGAGCCCGCTACTTTATCCGCATGACGCCTTTCACAATGCACTGTAAAAACTTCATCTTCACCATGAGGGATATAAATATTAACAAACCCGCTAAGCTTTTTAGGTGCCATGAATAGGTCTGAGCAATGATTTTGATTAATCTCGCTGTATCCACCCGAATCACGATACCGCTCAATCATGCCATCAAGTACGCATGTAACAGGGTAGGTTTCATCAATAGAGCATTTAAACCTAACCAATTGAGCAACCTCGCGCCCATCTCTAGTCACAACCTTTTCACCCGCTAATGCTTTTTCTAAATCGAATTTAATCATCATTACTCTCCTTATGCATCTCTCTGTAAATGTAATTCTTCAATGCTATGTGGCAGTCTTTCTTTAACATCTGCGTTAACATGTGGCATTGTGCTTTAGTTATCTTTAGCTTGATCATTGGGCTTCTCCTTTTAAGTAAACCAGACCCATGTGCCGTGAAAGATAGCTATAGGAAACATAATCGCACCAGCAATCAAGAAACCCCAAGCTTGTTCAGCAAAGCATGTGAATATATGGGTAAACCAAGCCGTGAACATCCAAGCCCAAAACAATATTGCAAATAAACTACCCATTATTCAATCCCTTTTTAGTTAGTTGGCGTACTGCCATATTAAAATTACCTTCACAGAATAAATCTGCATATTCCTGTATAGCCTTTTCCATACCTTTAAAATCAATCAGTTTTTTCATGTTTACCCTTATATGTAAATGGTATAGCCAGTATATACACTTAATATATACAGTCAACACTATTTGTTAATTAAATTGCAATGCTGTATAATTGATTCTGTTGATTAAGGGTGGGGACTCTTGAGATACCAGAGCATTTAGATAGAATTACTGAGGCTATAAATCAGCCTACTCCCCCGGTAACTCTAACTAAGTGCTTTTTTATTGCCAGAATTCCCACCTATTCAATCGTTATAAACAATCTCCTAGTCGTAAGGATGCGGCAGCAATTAGCAATATTTGTGATAGACACGGGAGCCTGACCCCTAACTTAGCCGTGGGGTGGTGGATAAACGAATAAAAGCTTGGTACAAATCATTATAGAGATGCGCAGATGTTGAAGCTGCATAACAAAACAAGAAGCTCATTAATGTTACCCGTCCAGATAAGACGTTAAACTGTGTTCGATAAATTGTTTATGTATGACTAGCTAATAATATATACCCTCTCAGATATTCTTACTTACCAAGTAACCGTGTCTAATGATACTTATTGCCTTAATTTAACAAATCAATCTATCGTGCTATAATTGAGTTATCAAATTTATAGGTGCTAACAATGGCAAGACCAAATCCCCCGTTAAAATTATCGCTAATCAGAGGCGACCGTAAATCAAATTATGATTACCGCGACAATCTGCCTGTTAATATGACTGCCGTTGTTAGAAATATCAGAGGCGACCAAGGTTATTTACTTACTCACGATGGCTTAACGGAATTCGCTTTAACTAACGGAAAGGCTAGAGGCGGTGCATTCAATGAGCGATTTAACGAACACTATCGCGTATCTGGTGATGTATTTGAATCAGTTGGCACTGACGGCGTAATAACCCCTATCGGTGTAACTTCGGGTGATGGTATATGCTCATTCTCTAACTCGTTTAATACTCAAGCAATCTTAAGCGATGGTAAATTATTCTTATGGGATAACGCATCATTAATCCAAGTGACCGACCCTGACCTAGGCTTTCCAATTGATATAACATGGTTCCGTGGCATCTATGTAATGACTGATGGTGATTTCTTATTCCATACTGATATTGGTAACGAGTTTTCAATTAGCCCGTTAAAGTATTCATCTAGCGAATTCTCAAGTGACAAAATACTGGCGGTTGCTGATGATGGTCACAACCAGATATACGCCTTTAATAGATATTCCACTGAGGTATTCTTCTTTGACCCATCAGTACCAGCCGGTACAAGTGTATTACAAAATATTGACGCAGCTAGTAATCAGATTGGAATTGTAGGAACTCATTGCCAAACATTGCTAGACGGTATCTTTTTCGTGTTAGGTGGTAGGCAGAATGAAAGCATTAGCGTTCACATATTAAACTCTGGCACTGAAACCACTATAGCAACGCGAGAGATAGACCAAATCATATCAAAGTATAACGAGTCGGAACTATCTAAAGTAGTCTTGGAATCGCGCACAGTAGACAGAGATAAATTCCTAATCATTCACCTACCTAATGAAACGCTTTTATATAATCACACGGTCGCCGGTAAAATTGGTTTAGATGCAGCATGGACCTATGTAAAAACAGGCGTTGAAACTGATGAACCGTGGCGCGCTAAGTTCGGACTATTTGACCCCCGGGTATCAAAATGGATTTACGGCGATACAATGGAAAACAAACTGGGATTTCTTGACGATCAAACAGCAGCTCAATATGGTAATCAAGTTGAAAATATTTGTTATACGCCAATTATTAACGGACTTGAAACTGCGTCAATTGATGAGTTTGAGATAAACACGATAGCCGGCTTTACAACTAATGACTTTAGTTCGGCGTTTAGCCTTTCTTATGATGGCATTACATACGGCACTGAATACACCAATGTAATTTCACTATCACAAGGTTACAGAGAGCGATATATAGCGCGCAGACTTGGTTACATTCAATATGAGTTTAACTTTAAATTTAGATTTGTGTCAGTTGATAAAATGGCGTTTAGTGGATTAGAGGTATCTTGGTCATGAATCCACAATCATTAAGAAGCTATCCTGATATAAAGCAAAACGTTGGCAACGCAACAGACAGATTTGTGCAAGATTATTCCGCTGTTAAAGAGAATTTAGCCGCGGCATTAAGGTTAATAGAGGAATTAAAACCTTTGTCAGGCGCGCAAACTCCTGAAGGCAATGTTACCGCTAACTTATCGCAGACTTTCATCGACACGACAGCTTCGCCCGTTAGTGTTACAATGTATTTTAACGAAACCGTGGGTTCTAACACTGGATGGGTGGTAGTTGTTTAATGTTTATTATTACAGGACTACCAAGAAGTAGGACGGCATGGTTTAGCGCATTCATGACAGCATCAGGATATACGTGTATTCATGAGGGGCTTAACAACTGCGAATCAATAGCGGAGTACAAAGAAAAAGTTAAATTAGTTTCAGATGCTAATACTGGCTACGCTTACACAGGTCAAATAATTGATGATAGGCCAACTTTAGTAATACATAAATACCACCATGAAACACCGAACGAAATTACAGAGAAATTAAAATCACTAAATGGACTTCACGTTTTGTTTGATGAGATAGACGAAAGGATTAGTGAAATATTTACCCACTTAACCGGTGATAAAATAAACCTTGATATTTATAATATATTTAAGGATTTAAACATAACCACTATGGCAAGCATGAACCAACAAGCGGCGAGCATATTATTAAATGAAACCAGTTAACAAGCTTAAAATATCATTCGATGTACAGGGGGTAAAATCCTTTTTAGAAGAGTGTGATTTATTTGGTGAGTACACACAACGCTCAGACGGTGATACATCACCACATAAAGAAATGACTGATATTTGGGTTAGATACAAAGACCCCAAGCCGCATATTGAGTCTGGTGATTGGTCTGAATTTATGGGTTGCCATGAAAGTGTATGGTTAAAAGATATCCCCGCAATTAAAGACTTATGCGCTGGATTAATGGGGTTTCTTAACGGTGAAAAACTTGGTGGCGTACTTATAACAAAGTTACCTCCAGGCGGTGGAATAGCTCCACATGTTGACGGTGGCTGGCATGCAGCAGAATATGATAAGTATTATGTGCCACTAAAAAACGCTAAGGGTGCAGAGTTTCATTTTGATGATTGCTTTATCTGCCCTGAAGAGGGTGACGTATACGCCTTTAGAAATGATAAAAATCATTGGGTGGAAAACAACTCAAATGAAGATAGAATAGCAATGGTCGTATGTATTAAACAAACCAAACTCAGTAAGGAGGGCTTATGCCTTGGGGATACGCAGCAGTAGCAGTCGGGACATTAGCAGCTGGTAAAATGAGCAGTAACGCATCAGACAAAGCAACTAGAGCGCAAGCAAACGCAGCTCAATCGGGCATGACTTCAGAGGAGAGGATGTTTGATAGATCCTTAGAATTGCAAGAGCCTTACCGCGATGCTGGTTATGATGCTTTAGAGGGATTACAAGGCTTAACCGACCCAACACAAAGAGCAGGAATGCTTCAAGATTATTATGCAGGACCTGAATACCAGCAACAAGCCGCTCAAATTGAAGAACAGCAATTAAGAAATGCTGCCGCGACTGGTGGCATTAGAGGTGGTGCAAACCAAGCAGCATTAGCAACTATCGCGCCTGGCTTAGGTCAGCAATACTTATCAGGACTAGGTCAGCAGTATACCGGCCTTGCAAATATGGGCATGGGTGCTGCATCACAAGGCTCAGCGCAGGCTAGCCAGTTAGGAAGTAGTATGGCGGCACTGCAACAGCAAGCGGGACAAGCGAGCGCATCTAATTCGCTGGCTCAAGGCAACATATGGGGCAATGTCATTAAAGACGTTGGTGCACTCGGTTACGATTATTTTGGTAAGGGTTAATTATGCCTATTTTAGATTACTCAAGAACACTTAACGCAGCAAACCAAAGCTCATTAGGTGGAATGCTACAGAGCGCAGGTCAATTACAAGGCTTGCGTGCTAATGAGCAGATGATGCAAAGACAGGTTCAACAAGACCAGTCGGCACAACAAGAGGCGCAGAATCAGGTCGTATTAAGCAAAGAGGCTCAAGAGGTTTTTGCTCGAAATGACGTGAATGAAATAGCCGCTTTTTCTGTTGCTAATCCTATTCTTGGTAAGCAGATTCTAGCCAGTAAAGGAATAGTTGATACTGCCGGAATGGAGAGAGTATCAAATAGATTCGCTAACATCTTAACCTCTGCAAACCCTCAGGAAGCATTAGAGCGGGAAATAGCACAAGGCGAAGCAAATGGCCTTGATATGACGCAAAGCAAAGAGATACTAGCACAAGGGTTATCGCCTGAAGGTATTAAGCAATCTGCCGGTATGGCGTTAGCATCTATTGACGGAAAAAGATTTAAGGATATCCAACAAGCATCTACTGTTGATTCTGGATTATCTGACCAGCCATCAGCAGTACAAGAAACACTTTGGTTTAATAAGCAATCGCCAGAAGTGCAAGAAACACATTTAAAAATTAAACGGGGTGAAAAGCCATCTCTCGATGAAAAGCTTGATTATGAAAAATCAAAAGCCGACATAAAAGAAGATTCAGCAATAAGCACAGCTAGAAAGAAATCATCTAATGAGCGCAGACAGGGTTATATTGATAGTGGCGTTTCTTCTGCTGACAACTTACAAGCCGTTAATCGCTCTATTGAGTTACTTGATTCAATTAAAACTGGTGGCATTGATAATGCTTTGATTCGCGCTAAGCAAACTCTTGGTATCGAGTCAGCAGATGAAGCAGAGCTATCTTACGAGCTTGGTAAAAGTGTACTTAAGCAACTTAAGCCTACTTTTGGCGCAGCATTCACAGTCAATGAAATGCTAGAGCTTAAAAAAATGGAATCAGGTTTAGGTAAATCTGTTGCTGGTAACAGGCGCATACTTACCAACTTAGGCAAAATGATTAAACGCTCTGCTAATCGAGGTATGAGAGCTGCTGAAAGTTTAAAGGATGACTTTGCAGCCAATGAAATCAGACTTGCTTTAGAGGGTGGAACTCCAACTACTGAGCAGCCAGCACAAGTCAACCAAGCAAGCGCTGGCAATGCTGACGTACCTGAAATGTCTGACGCTGATTTACTTAAAAAATATGGTGGTTAATAATGGCTGATTTAATGACAGCTTTACGGAATGCTGATGCTGCTGGCGATACCGATGCAGCAAACAGGATCGCTGGTATGATTAGAAACCAACAGCAGCCAGAAAGATCTTTGGGTGAGCAAGCTTTAGGTGTTGCTGAAAACGTTGGCGCAGTTGTTTCAGGTGCTATTGCTGAGCCATTAGCTGGTATTGCAGGTGTTGCGCAAACATTAAATCCTTTTGCTGATGAAGGTGCAGGAGCTAAAGCAGTTGCAGCGACTAAAGAAGCATTAACCTACCAACCACAAACAGAAACAGGTATCGAACAACAGCAAGCTATAGGTGAGGCATTACAGCCAGTAGGCGAGGCTATATCAAGCGCGGAAACTGCGTTAGGTGAAACTGCATTAGATTTAACAGGAAGCCCGTTTATTGCCTCTATAGCTCATTCGTTGCCGACTGCCGCATTAGAGATTTTAGGCTTTAAAGGCTCAAAGGCATTAACAAAAGCACCAAGCGCACCAACTAAAAAGCAAATACAAAAAGCTGTTGTTGAGTCTGCACCAGAAATTGACGCGATAAAAGGCGCAGCAAGAACCATCTATGATGAGATTGACCAATCAGGCGTAAGAATAAAGCCTAAATCAATTAATAACCTAGTTAGCACTATCGAAGCTAAAACCAGAAAGAGCGGTTTAGATCCAAGGGTTACAAAGCAAGCCGCCGGAGCATTGGATGCTATTCGTGAAATGAGAGGCATTAACCAGCCTATAACAGAATTAATGGTGCAAAAGAATATAGCTCAAAAGGTTGCAACTAGCGCTGATGCTGGTGAAAAAATGCTTGGTAATATAATGATAGAAGAAATTGATAGCTTCTTAGATTCACTATCACAAAAAGACTTAACTCGCGGCGATGCAGCGACAGGTAAAAAAGTTAAAGCTGCCGGTAAATTATGGGGCAGAGCAAAACGGGCAGAAGAAATAACCGGCGCAATTAAAGCGGGTGGCGATGCTGCTAGCGGTTTGGAAAACGGCATAAGAATTGAATTAAACAAAATAATCAGAAGTAAGAAAAGAAGTAAGTATTTTTCTAAACCTGAAATCGATGCTATGCGTGACGTTGTTCGCGGTGACTTTAAAACTAACATGGCGAAACTTGTCGGGCGGTTTGGATTCTCTGAAGGCAGGGCGACTAATATGCTTACATCATTAGGTGGTGTTGGTTTAGGTAGCGCTGCTGGTGGTGCATTAGGTGCTATTGCAATTCCTGCTGTTGGTATCGCGGCTAAAAGTATCGCGCAAAAGCTAACATCAAATAAAGCCAAGTTTGTTAACTCAATGACTAGAGCTGGTACTGATGCAAATAGAATTACAAAAGCTTATTTAACTTCAGTGCCAAAAGCGAAAAGAAACCCAAATGATTTGGCTGAATTACTGCTAGACCCTAAAATTAATTTAGATGATTTGGATATGATCGCAAATGAGACATTTAAAGATGCGTTAGAAATAGCGAAAGGGAAAAGGGTTATTAATTTAGCTACAGCAGCGGCGGCAGGAAGCACAGCGCAACAGCAAGAGCCAGTACAATAACATGCTGCTCTTTAGTTTTAACGAAGTACGATGCGAACACTAAACAAATTACTAACATAACAACCTTAAAATGTTAAAATAAACACAAATTATAGCACAGGATAAAATAATGGCGACTATCGTTAATAATTCACAAACAGCGGACGAGTCTATCCTCCGCATTCACAACCCCATAATGTTCGTCCCTGACCCTGACAAAGGTAAGCCGCTTGATGGGTTTCAAGCATTCTTTGGCTTGGTTGGTCGTGATCCCCAATTAGAGCAAAACAGAAAAATTGTTTACGCTTTGCAGGAAGATGGAACCGCCGTACCACTTGATCAACCTGTTATCGGCTCTGCTGGTGGCGTGCCAATGTATAACGGCTCCCCTGTCGGTCTTGCTGTTTCTGGCTCGTACTCCTTAAAGATTTTAGATAAGAATGGAGCGCAGACCTATAACATACCCGAGGTTGCTGCACTTAACCTACAGGGGTTTAGCGGAGTAATAGCTGAAGAGTCAACTACTGTTGATGGTAGTTTAGTTTTAGACTTTACAGAGATAGAGGTTACTTCAGCTAGCTTTTATAAATCAACTGATTCGTTAGGCACTATCTTTGAAGGCTCATACCTTAAGAAAGATGTTGACTATGTTAGCAACAATACAGGTCAAATAACGTTGTTACAAGCTACTGCTATAGGTACGGTTATCTTAGGTAGGCAGATGGACTCAACTGGTCAAATAGTTCCAGTTACAGAAGGCTCAAGCGCTTTATTTGTATTTGAAGATATAGCGACCGCTGTAGCCGCAGACCTGCAAAGTGGCGATACATTAACCATTAATGGAGGCGTAGCCGCACAAGATAAATTAGGCGGAGCAAAATATTTAACAGTACTTGGTCAGCCTGAAACGCCAGACGGTGAGAATGTAATAAACCTATCTAACGGCAATCAGATTCAAGCACTGGAAAACACATTTAAGCTAGCTAGATACTCTGAGGTAACGACTGTAGCAACAAGCGTAGCAGGTGCGTTAAACCTAGACTTGAATCAAGGCAATGTGTTCACAACCACGTTATTTGAAAACATCGGAAACATTAATTTTGTCAATCTAAATCCTGATTCTGATTTAACGACAACAATTTCATTAGAAATAATACAAGATGCAGCAACGCCTAGAACAGTTTCATTTGGTGGAGTTATATTTTCTGGGGGCGTAATACCAACTATGTCAACAGGGTTAGGCTCTACTGATGATTACGTATTCAAACTAAGAAACGGCATTGCTAAAGGTGGTGTGTTCGGCCAAGACTTCTCATGATCGGCGCAGCAAAAACACAAATGATTTCGCCTAATATTGTCGCTGAATATAGTGTATCAGTATCACCTGGCTTTATATTCGTGCTTTCAGAGAATGGATCTGCAATCAGTCCAATAGCTTATTCAACAGTATTGAATGGTGTTGGCCCGTTCAATTACCAGTGGACGATAACAGGAAGCAAAATAACAATAAATAGCGATACATCAGCAAACACATCTTTTTCTGCATCGGGATTTAATACATCTTACTCTGAAGTTGCCACGATTACGGTAACGGATACAGGAAACGGAAACCTAGAAACATCACAAGATGTTATTGTAGATATTGACTTTGAGTAAGGAGTATAGAGAAAAATGAGAACTTATAATAATTCTATAGTAGTGCAGTTTGATACCACTGAAAGCGGTAATTCAGGAGCCGGTAAGCTTGTCACTGTTTTTGATACTGGCACGACTATCAAGGCTGATTTGTTTGATCTAAACCTTGCGCCTATCAGCAACCCTGTACAAGCTGATGACTCAGGTAATTACACATTTACCGTAGATGATGGTATTTACGA
The DNA here is from genome assembly GCA_002733575.1 of Blastopirellula sp. Lineage (GTDB taxonomy): Bacteria > Planctomycetota > Planctomycetia > Pirellulales > Pirellulaceae. Next base: position 26,172 of record NVWB01000165.1, read on the forward strand.
CTTATACATTGATTTTGGTTTGCCCACTCAAACAGCGATATTAGAGGAACAAATATCTAATACAGTAAATAATCCCCCCTTATCCCCAGGTGACAACGTTTTAGCTTTTGATATTCTGCAAGACGCTATTGATGATAGTAACCCGCTTAAAATATTTAACGGCGCAGCATTAAACTTAAAAGAGCGCACTACCGGTAATGGTGGCGGCGCTATGTGGGACGTTGTTCTAGCATCAACCGTAACACCTAACACATTCAATATAGTTCAATGCGTAGGTATTCCAACTTTAGCGCTAGTACTTAGAATTAAAAACAACATATATGATGCAATAGAGTTTGGCGCTATAATCGGCGTTGATTCTGCTCCGGTGTTTCAGGCAATATCAAACGTAATCGTACCATTTAGTACAGTGGTGGCTAAAGGTATAGAATTCTTGCTTAATGATGAGGTTGCTCACACTGTAGACAATGTTCATTTTGATTTTGGAACGTCTAAAATGTTAAACACTGTTACGCTTCCTATAAGGATAGAAAACAGCCAAGGCATTAACCCTGTATTCTTTATCAAGGCTAGCAACTGTTCAGCTACCGGTGGTCTTTGGTTGGATTGGGTTACACAGGCTTTATACTTCGGCGGCATTTTTAATGCAGGCGACCCTTATGACAATTCATTTTCGGGCGTTAATGCTTACAAAATGAGATGTGAGAGACTGATAAGCCCGACAACACAGTCTAAGTTCATACAGACAAGACATATAGATGAGGTTAGTGTTAGTGATATTTACTGCCTTGATATGGGTAAGCCTATACTTTCAAGTAACGCTCAACCAGTTAGTATTAATTACTGCACAAACGGCACTATAGATAAATGCACTGTAGAGAATTGCCTTGAAGGCTCTGCATATAATATGCTTTACACCAAGTACGGACACATGACAAACAACACTGCAACAGGAATATCAAACACGCTGGACCCTGCTATCAACGTTGCTGCTCACATTAAGTTTTCTATAAACGTTGAGGTATCAGGGAATAACTTTGCCACCATAAACGGTGAGTGTATAAAGATATCAGACGGAACGGACGATGTTGTGGTGTCCGGAAATACACTAGTAACAACAGGAACTGATGCGGGCATATTTACAGTACTGCAACTACAAGGAACTATCAAATTCAATGTTAGCGGTAACATCATTAGAACTGATGGCCCTAGAGCTATATTTGCTGCGCCCCATGTTAACTCGTCACCTCAAGAGGGCTTGATTACAGGCAATACTATAACTAGAGATGTAAGCGCATTACAGCCAACATCTAAGGGCTCTGGCATTTGGGTTACATGTTCCACCTCTGATAGAGCGGGAATTACAGTTTCTGGAAATTTCCTTTTTGAATGTGATATATATGTAAATCAGATGATAGATTCGCATGTAAATAACAATAACATCTCAATTACGGCACCTTTATTTTATAACGGCTTTGACCAGTTAGGCGGCGCAATAACGCAAATAGCCGCACCAATAACCATAGAGTCATGCAATACAACGACCTGTAAGGGTAACTCAATAAGTAATAAGGTTGATTCTCCTGTTGGATTCCAAGTGGGTATAAGGTCTATCAACTCAGTATTTTGTAACTTTGTAACTAATTATGTTATGTATGCTGCGGGATCTACTCTATCTTATGGCTTTGCAGATATAGGAAGTAATTCCTCAATATTTAGAGATAACTACAGCGTAAACGATGTTGGTTATGTTCAGGATATTAATAACGCAACACCAGCCAAGCATTTTTACAAAAGGACAACGGCCTTTTCTATGAATATAGGAACGGTTAACGCTGGAGCTTCTGCTGTGGATACTGCCGCAGTAGAGATGATACAGATATCAGCAGGCAATACATTCCTATCAACAACCTTGGGACTGCCAACGCAAGCTAACGGGTTACTATGGTCAGGTTGTTTTACCGCGGCGGGTACAATAACATTTACATTCTACAACCCCACCGCGTCTAATATAGTTGTTAATAATAGAACTTATTACATAACAACCGAAAGAACACCGGCATAAGGTAATGGTATCTCTTCGTTACATTCGCATTCGAAGAGATACCGCACGTACCAGCCTGGATATTTCATGTTAACCCTTATGCGCCTTAGTCGGCGCTTTTAATTGAAAACTCTATAAATTCTTCACCCTTTTTAACTTTTACCTTTTCAGTTACAGCGCGCACAACCCGGTTATCATTAAAATCATATTTCTTCTGCAAGCAATCCTGAAACGGTTTGATAGGATTATCCCAATCACTACCGGCAGAGCTAAAACCCCACTTTAAGTACAACTCTAACTTGCCATCGGGTATCTCCATCGGGCGAAGTAGCTTTAATATATCCCTTTCATAATTGCGATACTTCTGAGTTTTAACTCTGCGACCTTGCCATGCTTCATTAACTGATAGCGGCTTAATATCTAATCTCATGGAAACACCATTAACCCTTTATCAATAAATTTTTGTTGAGTTCGCTCGAGTGCAATCAGCTTAATATCTGAAAGCTCATCATGCGTAAATCGAGACTTTGCACGACCATCAATAACATCATGACAACTAGAGCAAGCGTACACAGCGAAATGATCACCGCACTTGATACCCATACCTCTATTTTTGCCAATGTGACATAACACTACCGTTTCACTTCCTGAGCAGTTATCAAGCATTAAGGTGCAATCTTCACCCCTTGCTGATTTAGTTATCTTTGTTTGCTTACCCATCATGCCTCCAATCCATCATCATACAAATAGGAAGCGCTATACATAATATAGCGGTCCAATAAACCATTTGATCAATCATTATCGTCACTAATCCAATCAACGCGACCCCATTTATTAACGGTACACCTATCGCTTTCAAACTCTAATGTTATATTTTGATCAGTACTATCAATTATACAAAGAAAGTCTTCACGCTTAATTAAGGTTGTTATTTTAACCCTAGCAACTCTGATATATATTTCTAACTTAATGCTATCACCCATACTTAAACGCATCCACTATATAAAAATAAGTATTACCCATCGCTAACCCTGCAATAACAAAACCAAGGAAGCACTTTGCATAGTGCTTATGGTTATCGATTATGGTCATGATTTAGCTCTGTTTGATTTAGCTATTGCGTGTTCGGCATCCTTAGCAGCATTTAGTAGCCTCATTGCTGTATACATGTTTTCCTCATCTTCAGGATAAGGTAGTCGGCCTTCTCTTGCGCTACTTGATACACTTGTTGTAATGTGGTTCATTCTAATTTGCGCGCACAAAACAATCTCTTTAACATCGCCTGACTTAATAGCTAGCCTTTCATGCGAGCCACGCAAGCACCAAAAATCATATTTACTCATAGTTATTTTATCTGCATTCATTTTAACCATCCTTACCTATATAAATTAAAACCAGCTTCTCAGTTGATTCAAAACATTCTCGTCAGTAGTTTTATCGAATACTCTATTTAACGCAGCATCGACAATCTTTTTATAAAACTCTTGCCTAACTTCTGGCGCCATTGATTCATAACTCAAACTAAGCGGTATTAATTCAAAGCTAGTTCCGTCACGCGAATGCTTTTGAACAAAATACCCTGCAATGACTGTTAGCTTGTTTCTAACATAAAGTACGCTGTATTCGTCTTTGTAAGCCTCCATATCACCGTAGTAATAATTAGTACAAAAACTAAAGAATGCGAACAACTTTTGATGCAGTCGGTAATTCTGATTAACCTTTACATCGTGACTATGAACAACGCCCGCTTTAAACTTTTTCATCTTGGCTTGGCTTTCTTCATCACAAGCAACGAATGAACCGTCATTGGTTTTGATTAAGTTAATTTTCATTTAAAAGCTCAGGGTGCTGATGGATATTACCTATAACTTCATTTCTACAGGTTACAAAGTCACGCCTTGAGCCAAGCTCTACATGCTGTTTTTTGTAGGTGTATATATCTTCAGTCTCACATATTGAAAGATTATTTTCATACATACACGCCCACAACATACCGCCAAAGTTCGGAACTGTTTTAACAACAAAAAGCCAGTAATGCTTATTATTTGTTGATTTAATAATGTCTCCCTCGTAAATATCAACGCCATTCTTATCGGTTAACCCTGTGAATTGCATTACTACTAAATTAGGATTTTCTTCTATTTCAATATTTGGTGTGTCATACGTTTTTGACGGGGCATCGAATACAGCACCATTATGGGCCTGTAAATAAAAGCACTCTTCCATCCATTTATTATCTAAACACCACGCTCGAAACTTAATTACTCTGTTCATACCCTACCCCTTAAACCCATAAATAAAAACACACGCTAAAACAATCAAGCAAACTCGCACTACGAACCGTTCAAACTTATCCTCGTCTATATCATCATGTCACATTGTTAAACCCTCTTAAGTATTCCTGATAATCAGGCTTAAGCTTTTTAGCTGCTGCCATATCCTTTTTAGCATCACCGCAAGGGGTAACGCCGTGTCGCTCTAATAATTCGCGTATCGCCCTTGAAGTGTTCATGATTTTAATTGGTAGTCACATATTGTGTCACAATCAGCAGATACGCAGTCATCTTCGGTTGACGGTCTTACATTACATATTGATGCGTGTTGTTTTATCTCGCCCCAGCAAACTTGGTTAACTGCATCATCCCAACCCTCATCAGCATTATCTCGATACCAGTCAATAGATGTTTCGGCAGATTCTTTAGCCTCTTTTTCTGTTTCGAAAGTATCAAACCCAGCATCAGGGCAATAACAAAAAAACTTATCCATTTTCATTCTCTCCATTAATTAAGTAACTAAACTATAACCTATAAACCCTGAAACACTGCTCCGACCAGCTACATTCCTTTTATACTCGACCTTATTAATTTTATAACAACCTGTAATTTATCCACTTTTGCATTTGATGATATCAACTTATTTTCCATTGTAAATATCCTGCTTTTTTGCTTTGACTTAGCATTGTTAGCCGCGGTTAACTCTAGCTTTAACTTGGCCACATCAGCCTTTAGTTGCGCAACCGTTGCTTCGTGCCTATGCTTCTCTCTAAGTGTTAACATGCTAACTCCAATAAACTGTAATAAGTAATAGGCTTTTTAATTCCCACCTTAACTTGCTTAGATTTAATCAAACCTCGCTCCCTGAATTTACTTAATATATATCGAATACCGCTATGACTAACACCGGTAAGCGCGCCAATTTCCGAGGCACATATTGATTTATTATCCTGGAGTGCTTTCATTACACCGTTACGGCTTTTATAAACTCTATCCATATATCTATCGCCTTCGGGTTTAACCTCTTTATCTTTAACCTCTACCGGCTTGGTAGGTAGGTTAGGTATTTTACGCATTACTTCAAACGCTGCTAGATTTAACATTATGCTTTACCCTTTAACTCGCTTGATTGCTCTATTGTAGTGTTCATGATTGATCCTTGTTATTAATAGCTATCGAGTTTGGTGCTTCATTGCCGAATACGTCCCAGCCTGAAGCACTTTCTCTGGCAAACATCTCAAGCCGTGGTAAATCACCACACAATTCAATAATTAAATCCCTGACTTGTGTCGGTTTTTTAGAGTGGGTAATTGCTTTACCCTCAAACTGTATTTGCTCATCAGCATTAAATACCGCCCTAACACTATGTGATACTGGTTTAAATTTACCTTTAGTGGCAATAATCACCGACTCACTACCGGCTCGAGTATAAAAACCCATACCAAAGTGAGGTTTATTTTTCTGAGTTAATTTGTTCCACACAAAGCCATTCATGTTTTTAATGGTAAATCCCCATGCATGAACTAGATCGATAGCTTCTTGCGGCATAGCACCAACGTACCACATAAATAGAACAGCGTTATCAGTAGTTAAAGAGTTAACATCCATAGCCTTAAGTCCTTCGATACCGGTGGTTAAGTACTGATGTGCTGCGCCTGACCTCATAGAGCCACCTGTTTTTTTGTTGCTAAATTGCCAAGGCGGATCAGCGTAAATAATTTCGTATTTCATAATTTATTTCTCTATAGTTGCTATTGGTTGTTAAACTAATCTAGGTTCTTCGCATATAGCGCACTCACCAAGCTGAAGCATTGCCGATTTTGAGAAACTCCATTCTTTGGATGTTTCAATATCATCATCATTCATAGCGGTGTAATTCTGTTCATGATCAACATTGCCGGTTATATCATAAAAACAACCATTAACAAGTGTAACGACATGCTCCTTATCTTCCGTTAAAAACGGCATTGCACTAGCATTTATAGATTTTAAAAATAAATGAAATTGATAACAGCCTCCTTGCGTGAAGATGGTTTCAATGTAGCGATCACTATTCCTTAGCGCTTCAATCATACTTTCAATATTCATAATTATTTCCGTTTGGTTGGTTAGTTATCTGCAACAACAATAGCACAGTGGTTTAATGTGTCAACATATAAAGTATATATTTATAATGTTGCTTTGTATGTTGAGGTGGTGTACTATTTGGGTAGATTAATTACAGGAGATTCAAAATGGTTAAAGCTAAAAAGAAACCTTTACTAGTTAAGTTCACAGAAAGCGAGCACGAATTTATATCAAAAATGTCTAACGAGAAGGGAGTTACCATGACAGCTTATATTAGGGAGTTGGTTGGTAGTATGAAGAAGATACACGGAGTAATGGGCAAATAAAAAAACCGCGTCTTGGCGATAGCGGCTTAGTTAATTAACAGTAAGGTAAGTATATATGAGCAAGATAAGAAAGTCATTTATTCTGCATCATGACAGTTTAAATGTACTTGATGATTTAACGGATGATCAGGCAGGTTTATTATTTAAAGCAATAAAAGCTTATCACTTAGGTGATGAATTAAAGCTTGATGTTTTAACTAATATAGCAATGTCACCATTCAGAAACCAGTTTGATAGGGACGCTATTAAGTATGAAAAATTGTGTGAAAAGAATAGGTTAATAGCTGAAACAAGGTACGCTACCAAATCTACCACTGGTAAAGCTGGTAACCAAGCGTTACCACAAGCTACCAAATCTACCGATAATGATAGTAAGAGTGATAGTAAGAGTAAGAGTGATAATGATAGTAATAAAGAAGTAACTAACGATCGCTTCGCTGAATTTTGGAATTTGTATGGTAAAAAATCCGACTCTGCAAAGTGCAAAGCAAAGTTTAGCAAAATGAGCAAGTCAGATATCGAGTTGATATTTGAAAAACTACCAGCTTACGTTAAATCAACACCGGATAAACAATATCGTAAAAACCCTATCACATGGTTAAACGGTAAATGCTGGAATGATGAAATTATGCAGCAATCTAACCAAGCTAAATCGACACATACTTTTGAAGCTCAAAACTATCAATCGGGGAAATTCTAATGAATACATGGGAAGAATCTTGCACCTGTGAAAAGCATGGTGACTACATCGGTAAGTTTTACAATCTTGGTGGCAAAGTAAATCATGGCGGTAACTGTCAAGAATGCCTAAGACTAAAAAACAAAGAAGAACAGGACGCAAAAGACAAAGAGGAACAAGGCAAGGCAAAAGCCAGAAAAATAAGAAAACGTGAAGATGCCGGTATATCCAAAAGAAACCTATTTAAAACATTTGATGACTACATTTGCCAAACAGAAGGGCAGACTAAAGCCAAAAATGACTGTGAGCGTTATTTTAAAGAGTTTCCAAGCGATAAAAGCATGATAATGGTTGGTGGTGTGGGTACGGGTAAAACGTTGCTTGCATCGGCTGGTATCGATTCCATCATAGACGATTACCGTTGTGAGATGATCAAGGTTATCGATGTTGTTCGAGAGCTAAAAGCAACATGGGCAAAAGACAGTACCGATACAGAAGAAAAGCTTATCAAGTATTATTCAAATATTGACTTACTTGTTCTTGATGAGGTTGGTTCGCAATTCGGCAGTGATACTGAAAAACTATTTATATTCGATATTATTGACGGTAGATACCAAAACATGAAGCCAACAATCTTGATAAGCAATCTTGATATTGATGGCATTAAAGATGCTATTGGCGATCGCTGTGTTGATAGGCTTCGTGAAGGCGGTGGAATGATGATCGCCTTTGATTGGGCAAGCGAACGTAAATAACAAACATATCTAATAACTAAATAAAGGAATGATGAATAATGAAATATGCAATCGGGTATATAGCGACAGTATTTTGGTTCGGTGATAAAACTAAATTTAAATATGCGGGTAATGGTGAATGGGAATTCATATCAGGTGAAAACTCTCCTGCACGTTATGATCAACTACTGGATATGGTGAGATAATGGTAATCATAAAAATGTTAATAGTGATCGCTGTAATATTTATTGTGGTCATAGTGATAGATAAATTAATCAATAAGGGTAAATAACATGTTTTTTAAGAGTAAAGATAAAAAAAGACTTCTTGATGGCAGTATTCGAATTGTTAATAAATTCTGTTGGCTCCCTACTTGGTGCGGTGATGGGTACGCATGGTTACAGCACGTTACCCTTGAGCAGAGATTGCATAATATGTACTACGAGGCTTCAGAGTGGGAGCAGTGGGACACTATACGAAGAATTAATAAATAACAAACATATCTAATAACTAAATAACCACTAGAGATAAGGAATGAATAATGAAAGTACATCTATTCAAATATATAGAATCGGCTTTTCGTGCTTGGAGTGATGGTAGCGCAGACAGAGATGTGGCATTAAATCAAACTGAGTGTGGATATATAAGAGATAATATCACTCAGGATAAGGCGCTTGTTACATGCAAGTTATGCCAGAAATTAATCAATAAAGGGCTATAAGATGAGTGTAACAACTGAAGAAATAATCAAAGAGTGGGTTTATGTTAGTAACACTGAAGCCAATGGCAAGTATTATTATGATGAAAAATCAGATAGGGCGGCAGTAGTATACATGGATAAAACAAAGGTATTCAGCGGAAGGAGGGAGGGTATCAAGGGTAATTTTCCTGCTTGCTATGAAGATTTAGTTTATATTTAAATAACTATGCTATCATGACGTATAAGTTTATTCATTCACTCTTATACTCTCTTAGTTATTCGCTCCTTAGTCAAAAGCATCGCTCCCACGGTGCTTTTTTATTGGGCAAAATTTGATATAATAAGGATTAACAAAGGGGTTTATATGAAACATATAGAAAGAATAATCACTAACGAAGGTGGTAACATTGCAGATGAGTGGCCCAATGTAATGAGTAACGGATTTAGCGGAGGGTAACACGCATTAAAAAGCCGCTATTACAAGTAGCGGCCTGGTTCTATAATACTAGTAGTTAATCCTTATGCGCTTCTATGATTGCAAGTAGTATTGCTTTGTTTAATTCCATGTCGCAAAAATTAACCTCTGCCAGTATATTTCCACTATCATCAAGTATCGTACAGGTGTAATCCCACCAATTAATACTAACCTTGTATTTGCAGATTAACGGATTGATTAAGGTATCATCAGTTAATGGGTTGTATATCTGATTTAAAGTCGTGTCTTCAGCTCCGATAACGCTAATGTATACTAAGTCTTTATTAGGTAGGAACATATTGTCTTTATTGGATAGCTCACGCCCTTCAATCTCTGCTATCTTTTTACAAATCGTCAAATCATTCATTAGTGACCACCTTTTAATAATTCATCAAAGTAAGCTGCACTATTAACTTCAGGCGGCAAGATGTCGCACTTTAACCGGTCAACTAATCTACGGGCTTCACCATGCGAGGATTTTAAATACTTCTTTTCGTCTCTCTCGGCCTGGTCAAAAATTCTAATTGAATGATTTAATATGCTGTCATTGTTTAAGTGGCATTCTTTTGATTCGCTCATTATTAATACTCGCTTATTTTATAGTTAAGTAATGCTGATTTAAGTGGTTCGGTTTGTTGTAGTGCTATATCTTTTATTATCTCGTACTTAGCAACCTTGTATGAATTGAAAGCCTCGTTATCAGTATCAAAGAAACCTAAATGCTTTGATTTTCCGTTAACTCTAACTCTGGCTCTGTACTGGTTTGCCCTTCTGTTAAAGTCAACACCTTGCGAGTGTATCCCTCTACTTGCTTTACGGTTAATTAGTAGCTTGTTGATTGCTGAACTGATAAATAAACATGTTTCAGGTGAGTACAATTTATTACCCTGCACAAGTAAATCCTTATCAAGCTGCTTGTCTTGCCAATCCTGATTAATCATCCATGCTTTAAATTTAGAGAAGAAAAGCCACTCACCACAAACGGTGCAGCCAATGTATGTCGGGTATCTTTTTTGCTCCTTTTCACTGTAGCAACGGACTATCATGTCTTTCCATTTAGCGTAATAAGGGCAGCAAAGTTGCTTGCCATTAATTATAGGTTTAACAATGTACTCAGCGTCGTTTAACCCAACACCAAAAACAAGCCTCCTCATGTTTGACTTATTCCCTAAAGGGATCTCAATAAACATTATTCACCTACCCATTTGTCGTAGGCGTCAGAGAGTAGAGTTTCAAAGGTTTGTGAGTGTTCGTATGATAAAATCTCACTAATGGCTTTTTGTTTTTTAGTGGGTAGTGGTTTGCACTCGCTAGCAATGGCGCCGAAGTATTCAGAGTCGATTAACGAACTTCCTCTTTTGTAGACTACGCGCTTAAGTGGTAAGTCGTGAGCTATTGATAGTACAGGCTCGTCGCTTAACTCTATATCGATAAACCATGAACCAATCGGTGGAAGCTTTTTATCTTCGCTCATCTCTTGGGTAAAGGTAGGTACTACATCTACAGCGCCATTATCTAAAGCGACAGGGTATTCAAAATCACTAGGCGTCTTGATATTGTCAAAATCACATACCCCACCAATGTTATTAAGCTTAATCATTTCAGCAACCATATCAGCGGCAGGGGTTGCCCAGTGATTAGATGAAAACGTAATAGGCTTCTCCATCGAAGTTAACCAACCAGCAAAAGCATAAAGCGCTGTAACTGCATTTATTTCGGTAGGTACTGTAACTGGCTTGGCTGACAGGTTGTTATTTCCTTCGTAACCGTTAAATTCTTCAAACGAACAAATGTATTCTAAACGTGATGGGTGTCCGTGCCTATCATTACGGGACTCGTACCTTAATCCCTGCTCGCAGAAAAATAGATACTCATCATTTGCGTGTGCATCTTTAATATTACCTAAATCACCGAGTAGCTCCTTGTGAGCCTGTGGTAAGTTAATCATGTTATTTATTCCCTTTATTAGTTGGCATATAAAACCGATCTGCTGCTTTTTTTGATAAGATCATTATTTATTCACCTTGTTTGATTGGTTGGTAAACAGCTCACCACCGATTAATTTATTCTTACCTGGCTTAACGAAATGATGCTTGCCGGATAAATCCCCTGCATATAATTTAATGGTCGCACGATTAACGTTTAACTCTTCTGCTAATAGTGACTTGTTGCCACGGTAATACGATGTTGCTAATAATTCTGTAATTGTCATTCTGTGTTCATCCTTTGATTAAGTTGCACTAATAGTATGCCTTATATAGTAACAAAGCAAGTATAATAAATAAACATCGAAAGATTAATAATAAAGCTTGCAGTGTTTGAATAAGCTGCTAGTATTAACCACATCGGAAACACAACAACTAACAAGTGAGAGAGATTATGAGTACGATTAAAAAGACTATGTATATTCAGGCATCAAAGAGAAGTTATGAAAATGAGTTTTCCGTGGAAATTAACCCATACAAAAGAGAATCGGACTCTTACGGTGTAATTATTGATATTGATGAAACTGAGGTAGAAATTGAAGTCCCTGAGTTTACACAAGAGCAGTTTACTAACGGGCACATCGAGCAACTACGTAAGATAAAAGAAAAGTTAAAGGCTGACACTTTTATTCAAATGCAGTCACTTGATGAGCAGATTGAAAGCCTATTGGCTATCGAGTGTAATAATGAATAACTACCACGATCAATCAACAAACGAGCCGGTAGAGTGTGAGACTTGTTTTACTCCACTTGATGAAGATTTTAAATGTAAACCGTGTGATGAAAAAATTAGCTTGGGAGAGCAAGAAGATGAGTAATGATAATTTAAAACTGTGGGATGCAGTAAAAGAAACCGATCAATCATTTACGAAAAAGGTTAAGCAGAGGGGTGGGTACACAGCTATAACCCCACAGTATCAAATGCAAGAGGCGACAAAAATGTTTGGGCCTTATGGTATGGGTTGGGGTTTCGAGTCAATAGAAATGGATTATAGCGTAATTGAGTCGCTAGAATTAGTAATCGTAAAGGCCGTTTTCTTTTATGAGTTGGATGGTAAGAGAGGCTCATTCCCTATAAATAATACATGGCCAGTAAAGCAAGGTAGCAGGGTTGATGCTGATTTTGCTAAAAAGGCAGAAACTAACACCATGGGTAAGGCGCTATCAAAGTTAGGTTTTAATGCTGATGTATTTATGGGGCAGTTTGACGACCCAGATTATGTCAATGAAGTCACCAACAAGAAAAAATTAGAAAAAGCTGAAGATAAAATTGCAGAGCAAGCAAAACAAGATCTCGAGTGGTCAGAGTGGAAACAGAAAGAATTAAAAGCTTACGATATGATCCCTAATATTGACGCGCTAAAATCTGTTTTTACCGGACACATTAGAAAAATAAAGGTTCGCGGTGATGATGCAGCTATAAAGATATTCACCTCAATTAAAGACCAGCGCAAAAAGGAGTTAGAAAAAAATGAAACTTCATGAAATGAGCAAGGATTATATAGGCTTTATTGAGTCTGATATGCAAGGGGATCAACTAATAGAATGTCTAGATTCTATTCAAGACTCGTTTGATGATAAAGCTAATAACATTGTTAAACTGGTTAACTCGCTTAATGTTGATGTTGACGGTATTGATAAGGAGCTTAAAAGACTTCAGGCAATGAAAAAAGCTATCACTGGCAATCAAGAAAGGTTAAAGGAATATCTTCGCTACAATATGGAGGTGACTGGTATAAGCAAAATAAAACACGCTCTATTTAGTATTACGTTAGGCAAGCCAACGGTAACAGTAGAAATAGTAGATATCGATTTCTTGCCGGATAACTTTGTTAGCACCGAGGTGGTGATGAAGGCAGATAAAAAAGCAATATTAAAAGCGCTAAAGGATGGTGAAGATATTCCAGGTGCAGTTCTTTCAACAGGTAAATCAAGATTATTAATTAAATAAGGTAAGTTAAAATGAGCAAGATCGGAATCAGTATTAAAATAGACGTCAAGAAAATAGACAAAGCGCGACTTTTTGCAGCTCAATCAGGCGCGTCATACTTGGATTTAACTATGTTTTTAGACCCTGACAATGAAGGGCAATATGGAGACCACGGTTTTATCACTCAATCAACCAGTAAAGAAGAGAGAGAGCAACAAGTTCAAATGCCAATATTGGGCAATGGGAAAATATTTTACGGTCTTCAGGAGTTAAAGGGCGGCAATCAACAAGCACCGGAACAGTCAGCAATACAGCAAAACATAAACGCTAGCAAGCAAGGTGGTCAAGGTGGATTTTCACAGCAATCGCCCAAAGTAAACCCACAAGAGCCATCAATTGATTTTGATGATGATTTGCCATTTTGATGAGTAAATCCATTTTAAAAGTTTGACGTTAGTACCTTTCTATATTATCATTAGGTTAATGTTTATATAGAGAGGCTTTTCAATGAAGATATGCAAAGAGTGTAAAAGTGAAAAGGATAACGATTGCTTTTATGGTGTTCAGGGTGAATGCAAAGAGTGTACAAAATTAAGGGTAAAGAAAAACAGCGCCAAGGTTGGTCATAAGTATGACTTTTCTGAAATAGGTGTTATCAGGGTTATATATAAAACACAAAAAAGGCATAACAAATTGCGCGGGCATGGTGATATGTCGTACACAAAGAAAGAACTATCACTATGGCTTTATGATAACGGTTTTAAGTGTATTTATGATTTATGGGTTAAGTCTGGATGGGTTACAGGTGAGAAGCCTAGCGTTGATAGGCTTGATGATTTTAATGGTTACTCATTGCAGAACATACAATTGTCAACATGGAATGCAAACAGACAACATCAGCATGAAGATATTATGAGCGCCAACGGAACTAGCGGAGAAAGATGTAAAACGCTTTATAAATACGATGGAATAAAAAACCTTATAGCGACTTATGTTTCTTACTCATCAGCAGCTAGAGATATGGGGTATAGCTTGGAATATCAAATAAAAAAGAAAACTAAATGTAGGGGTGGTTACTTCTGGTCTTACGCCCCCTTTTAACAACTAATAACGCCTATACGTTAGGCAGGGAGAATATAAATGGATAAGTGGGTAAGTGTTAATGATGAATGCCCAGAGATGGACGGTGAGTTTTTGGTGTGTATTGGCGGAGATGTTACTACGTGTGAGCACAACCCGTGGATAGGGCAAGGTGAAAATAGTTACCGATGGTTTGAGTGGCAAGATGTGCCAAACTATGGGAGCGAAAAATGTGAGTTACTAGGTGTCACTCACTGGATGCCACTACCTGAACCACCAAAGGAATAACATGAAACTCATCACAGCACGAGATAGCAAAAAGAAATGTAACGCGCCCTGGGGTTGTGGTGAGGTTATATTCACAGGTTACAGGCATTCAAAGCACAGGCGCGGTAAGCACTTATGCGAACCGTGTACGCACAACGCTGAAGATGAATTATTCTTCCGCGATATGATAAATAAATTTAAAGGGTAATATTATGAAAGTATCACCAAAAAAAATATCGTTTACAATAACTAGAACTGAGACTATCCGTATAGAGGTAACTGCAGATAATGGGTTTAGCATGCCAAAGACAGTAAAGGATATAATTGCACAGGATAATGATATTAAATGCAATCCTTTAGGGTATGTGGATAATCATAATGATTGGGAGGGCGAATCAGTAGAGGTAAGCGAGATAGAATACGAGTAATGACCGGGCTAACTACAATAGACGGTAAGCAATTGCCGTCATAACCCACTATTACTAGGCGCATGCGTCCTATTAAATAGGATGTTATGTGTGCCGATTACATTAAAGAGGATTTGAAAATGGAAAAATACGAAGATAGTGATGGGGTAGCTACCAGAGAATTTAAAAGGCTACGAAATGAGATAAGAGAAAAAGATATCATCATTAGTAAGCAAAACCAAGAATTACGAAGATTTAAAACTATGGCAACAGCCGCAAGACATATTTTGTTTAAAAAGAAATTGATAACACCTGAAGAGGTTGTTGAATGGAATAGTTGAGAGGCAACATAACCCACTATTACTAGGCGGTACGTCCTTGTCAGTGAAGGTTAATAAAATTAAATAAGGCAGGGTAATATTATGGCTTTAATAGATGAACACCAAAAATTAGCGCAAAAAATAGTTGATTCACTACAAGGTTGCGGTGATACAGAGATTCAGGTTGAGCATAACGATGAATGGACGCAGGTTTATATTGATGGCGCTCTATTTGACTTTGACGAAAACGGTAAGCAAGAATCAATAACTATAGGCTTATAATGCCACTAACTACAATAGACGGTAAGCTACCACTTATCGTCATTAATAACCTAGATCACTTAATAATTAAAAGGAAAGATAAAATGAAATGGATTAACATCGAAGACGAAAAGCCGCAAGAGGATTTTCAAGTGTTGGTTTGTGTGGATGATGATGTTTACATTGATACATTTAGGTGTGGAAGTGTAGATGGTCACTACTGGTTTGATAGTGAAAAGCCTTTTTTTGATATAATCACTCATTGGATGCCACTTCCGGAAGTGCATAAATTAAACAAGTAGAGGGTATAACATGGCAGTAAGAACTAAAAACTTCAATATAGAAAGCGACATCAAGCTGGCTTGCACTTGTGGGCATACTAAATGCGATGAGCGCACAGTAAGTCAATCTCTATTGAATCGCGTTCAGCTTGTTAGAGACGATGCTATGCGAAGTTTAACAGTGACTTCAGGCGGTCGGTGTCAGTATCATTACAACGAAAGAAAAAGAACAACACCAGCAGACCATCAAAAAGGGATAGGTATTGATATTGCTGTAGCCGGTGGACTTGAACGGGGGCAGATAGTAAAATTAGGACTGAAACATGGGTTTAATGCGATAGGTGTCGCTAAAACATTTATTCACTTGGGTTATCGTAAAGGTGAGCCATTAGTTATTTGGACGTATTAATTATGGGATGGTTAACAACGTTGGTATCTGGATTAGCTTCACCGGTAGTGAATTTTTTCACTAAACGAAGCGAGAACAAAACCAATATTAAGCTAAAGCAAATCGACAGGCTTAAAAACTCTGATGATTCACTGGCTGAATGGGAAAGCATTCAAGCTGAAAACGGTCGATATAGTTGGAAAGATGAATTCTGGACTATAATTCTAGCAATACCTTTAGTGTTATGCTTCTTTCCTGACTACGTTAGTTATATTGAAGATGGGTTTGTAGTGCTTAAAAGTATGCCGACCTTTTATCAATACTGGCTTGGTGTGGCTATACTTACATCATTCGGTATAAAGTTCACCAAGAAGTGATATAATTAAGCGCGGCTTACAATGCCTTGTAAGATCCGTGTAATGTTCATTTAATTCAATTTGGAGTAAGATTATGAGTGGCGGAAATAAACCTAAACCAGTTAAACCAAATAAGAGAAAAACTAAACCGGTAAGTAAAAAGTAAAATGTTACCTGTTGATATAGCTTATTTAGTCGCGCCGTGGTTTTTGTTTATAATCGTATTTTGCGATATTAAACATTTACCTCACGCGGCTATTTTATTTATTATGGCA
>NVWB01000166.1 GCA_002733575.1 Blastopirellula sp.
CGACCACCACACGGTCTGGTTTCATGAAGTCGTCAATGGCCGCCCCTTCTTTGAGGAATTCGGGATTACTGGCGACCTGACAGACCCTGCCGGTTGATTCTTTTAGACGACGAGACGCCTCGGCGTTGGTTCCAACTGGTACCGTGCTCTTGATCACGACCGCTGCATCTTCTCGCAAGTGAGGAGCCAGGGCATCAATCACGGCCCAAAGTGCTGAGAGATTGGCCGCACCATCATCGCCTTGCGGAGTGCCTACGCCGAGGTAAACCAAGTCGGCAGTTGCCACGGCAGATGCCAAGTCGGTGGTGAACTTCAATCTTCCTGAAGCCGAATTTCGTTTGACCAGTTCTTCCAGGCCAGGCTCAAAAATTGGAATGATGCCTTGCTTGAGATTTTCAATTTTTTCTTCATTGATATCAATGCAAGTAACATCATTTCCACTATCTGCAAAGCAAGTGCCTGTGACTAGGCCAACATATCCGGTTCCAACAATAGCGATCTTCATTTATTACGCTCCACGCAGCATTATCTGTAAAGAGTTATTTTGACTTTTTTAGGAAGGGCTATGATACACAAAGTGAGCCATTTTGAGAGGGTCAGTTTTTGAGACCATTATTCCAGATTGTCTGCAAGGTTTGCTCAAGTGGAATTCTAGGTGCATAGCCGGTATCGCGGGTGATTTTTGTCAAATCAGCGATAGGTTCGTATTTGATTGTAGTTGAAGCCTGCTCGACTTGGGGCGATGTTCGGCTAATTTTCAACAATTGATCCAATATCTGCTGAGTTGAAATTTCGATGCCGCTTCCCAGGTTGTAGATCTCTCCGCTTTTTCCATGTTGGGCCAACAGCCGGTAGCCGGTTGTTACATCGAGTACATCGGAAAGATCAAGGTGCGACCGCAAGGAATAGACCGAGATATGATCAGGATTCTCTTGCAAACTTTGGCACCACTGAGGAACAAGATAGATGGGAAGCTGCCCAACCCCGGTATGGTTGAAGGCTCTGGCGATAACGACTTCGACCTGACTGTTGCTAGAATCTAGTAGCAGCTTTTCCGCCTCGCGTTTTGATTTTCCATAACCAGTGATCGGTTTGGCCGCAGCATCTTCTTTCACATGGTGATCGGCATCGCTTGCTTGATCAACGTACGAATAAACGCGTGAACTGCTACTAAATACAATTCGCACCGGGCCATTCAATTGATGGGCCAGCTCAAGCACTGCGGCAGTTCCTGCAATGTTGACTTGTTGGGCCAACGGGGTTGTTTCATTCTTGCCACAGTCTGAAGGCTTGCTGATTGCGGCCAGATGATAAATGACTTGCGGATTGAATGCTTGTATTTGAGAGAGGGACTGCGGGGAAATTGGTTCGGTCAAATTCCAGGTAACTGTCTTGAGTGAACCAGGAGGAATCGTTGGATTTGCCTCGTTAGAGCTTGATACAACAGTGCCCAGGAGTTGGTCACCTTGACTTTGCAGATGTGATGCTAGGTGCGTAGCCACAAAGCCGGAAGCGCCTGTAATCAGGGCTCTCACGATGAAACCCTTTGTGCGTTTGGGTGTTCTTTTTGAATTAAAGCGAGGTCTCCGTCCACCATTTTTTCTACAAGCTGCTGGAATGAAACCTTAGGCTCCCAGCCTAAGACTCTCTTGGCCTTGGAGCAATCACCTAATAAGGTATTAACTTCAGCAGGGCGGAAGAATTGGGGATCGACTTCAACATATTTTTCCCAATTGAGACCCACTCGATCAAATGCAAGCTGAGCAAATTCACGAACGGTATGCTTTTCACCAGTGGAAATAACATAGTCATCCGGTTCTTCTTGCTGCAACATCATCCACATCGCTTCAACATAGTCTCCTGCAAATCCCCAATCGCGTTCTGCATCGAGATTGCCAAGAAATAGTTTATCTTGCAGCCCATACGCAATGCGAACGGCAGAGTTTGTTATTTTACGAGTTACAAACGAAAGTCCTCGACGTGGCGATTCATGATTGAACAGAATGCCGCTACAGGCGAACATATCGAAACTTTCGCGATAATTGATCGTCATCCAATGTCCGTAAACTTTGGCAACACCATAAGGGCTGCGTGGCCAAAGCGGAGTGGTTTCGGTCTGCGGTTCTTCTTGTACCTTGCCAAACATTTCGCTAGACGATGCTTGGTAGAAGCGGATTCCGAGGTCTACCTGGCGAATTGCTTCGAGCATGCGAGTGACACCAAGACCGGTGATTTCACTTGTTTGCAATGGCTGGTCAAAGCTAAGAGGCACAAAACTCTGAGCGGCCAAGTTATAGATTTCTGCGGGCTTTACTTTTTCAAGCAATCGAACCAAACAGAGTTGATCAATCAAATTACCTTCATGGAGTGTTATTTTGTCTCGTATATGTTCAATGTATTCAAACCGTTCCATGCTACTGCGACGAAACATTGCATGAACTTCGTATCCCTTGTCTAGCAATAGTTCAGCAAGGTAAGCGCCGTCTTGACCTGTAATACCAGTAATTAATGCGCGTTTCATAATCCATTATTCCTAGTCGTTAATTGGGTTATCGTCGGTTTCTGTGTCACTATTATCTATAGGTTTTTCAGTTGAATCTGATTCCAGTATTGCTGTGCTCCCAGCATCAGAAGCTGGAGCATCAGAAGCTGGAGCATCAGAAGCTGGAGCATCAGTGCCGGGCTCTACGGCTGCCTCTTCTCCATCATTGTCTTCATCTTTGGGAACGCGAACCGCGGCAGCCAGGGTATCTCCCTCACTGAGTGACATGATACGAACGCCTTGCGTGTTCCGACCCACGATACTGATATCGGAAGCTGCGATGCGTTGAAGTTTACCGCCGGAAGTCATCATCAACACTTCGTCGTCATCGGTCACACTAGCAATACCAACCACCTTGCCGTTGCGGGCCGTGGTTTTGATGTCGCGAACTCCTTTACCGCCTCGTCTTTGAGTACGATAACGGGCGGTGCCGGATGTGGTTTCTTCTTCAGACTCTTCAGTAGACGTACCTGGGCCAAAGTTGGTACGCTTGCCGTACCCATTTTCGCAAACTGTCAGCAATTGGGCATCAGGATCAGCAACAACCATTCCGACCAATTCATCACCCTCAGAAAGGCGAACACCCTTCACACCGCTAGAATTTCGTCCCACAGGCCGGGCATCATCGTCACGAAAACGAATGGCCATGCCGTTGGAAGTCGAGAGCACTAATTCATCATCAGGCTTGGTGACTACGACATCAACTAGCTCGTCGCCTTCACGCAATTTGATGGCAATAATACCCCGTTTCATCGGTCGGCTGTAGGCTTCCAGCTTGGTCTTTTTGATCAGTCCTTTTTTGGTTGCCATAACCAAGAAGTGACCTGGTAAGTTGAAGTCGCGTACAGCACGGCAGTCAGCAATGCGTTCCCCGTCTTCTAATTGAAGCAGGTTCACAATCGCTCGGCCACGTGCGTCACGCGAGAGATTTGGCAGATCATAAACTTTTTGCCAATGAACTTTTCCTTGATTGGTAAAGAACAACAGGTAGGCATGCGTACTGGCGACGAACAAATGTTCGATTGGATCTTCGTCTTCGGACTTGGCCCCTTTGACCCCTTTGCCACCACGTTTTTGCGACTTGTAAACCGAAGTCGGGGTTCGTTTGATGTAGCCATTGTGGCTGATCGAAACGACCATGTCTTCTTCTTCGATCAGGTCTTCTAGGTCGACATGGCCAAGTTCTTCGAGCGAAATCTCGGTGCGACGTTTATCGCCAAACCGATTAGTAATCTCTTCCATCTGCTCTTTGATGATGTCTAAGATATTTTGTTCGTCTGACAAAATCCGCAGATATTCTGTAATCTCGAGCAGTAGTTTGTGATGTTCTTTACTCAGTTTTTCTTGTTCTAGACCGACTAATTGGCCCAGCGTCATTCGCAAAATTGCGTCGGTTTGCACCGCAGTTAATGAATAGGTGTCAGACTCACCACGCTCGTCTTTGAACAGAGCAAACCCTTCTTCACCTAACGCCCGGGCCATCATCGAAGCGGGGCACTCAATACCCATCAAGCTGATTTTGGCTTCAGACTGCGTGGCGGAAGCACGGATCACGCGGATGATTTCATCGATATCGGCCAGAGCTAATAGCAGACCTTCGATGGTGTGTTTGCGTTGCCGGGCTTTCGCCAGCAGGAATTGCGTTCGGCGACGCAGTACGGTCACGCGATGACGGACATACTCTTGCAGCATATCCTTAAGCGTCAAAGTACGCGGCTGGCCATCGACCAAGGCCAACATAATCATCGAGAATGAATCTTGAATCGGCGAGAACTGGTACAACTGATTGAGGACCACTTCAGGATCGGCATCGCGTTTGATTTCAACAATCAAGCGAACTGGTTCTTTCAAATCGCTTTCGTTGCGAAGCGCTGAGATGCCAGAGATGCGACCATCGGTTACCAGAGACGCAATTTTTTCTTCCACACGATCTCGTGTTTGTTGGAATGGTAAATCGTGAATCAAAATGCGCCAACGACCTTTTTTGTGCTCTTCAATGGTCGTGTGAGAGCGAACTTGAATGGTACTTCGCCCAGTCAAATAACCACGACGAACGCCACTGCGGCCACAGATAATTCCGCCTGTGGGAAAGTCGGGGCCTGGGATGATCTCCATCAAGGATTCAATTGAAACCTCAGGCTCATCGATCAAGCGAATGACTGCGTTACAAACTTCGCCCAAGTTGTGCGGAGGAATCGAAGTTGCCATACCAACCGCGATTCCACTGGTTCCATTCACTAACAAGTTCGGATACTTACTTGGCAGTACAGTCGGCTCCGTACCACGCTCGTCGTAAGTCGGAGTATAGTCGACCGTGTCTAGCTTCAAATCTTCTAGCAGTAACCCAGCAAAGTGCGACATGCGAGCTTCGGTATATCGCATAGCAGCCGGAGGCAAACCGGCAATCGAGCCAAAGTTTCCCTGCTTGTCGACCAGTACGCACCGCATGTTCCACTCTTGAGCCATGCGGACCAGAGTCGGGTAGATCACACTTTCACCATGCGGATGATAGTTACCGCTGGTGTCACCTGAAATTTTGGCGCATTTGACACGAGCGGCACCAGGCGAAAGATTCAAGTCATTCATGGCGACAAGGATACGCCGCTGCGATGGTTTTAGCCCGTCACGAACATCAGGCAAGGCTCGACTAACAATCACGCTCATGGCGTACGTCAGATAGCTTTCCTTTAACTCGTCTTCGATCGGCATTTGGATCAAGCGAGTGCCGCTGTTGTTTGGGCCGGTAGGTTCAAAGTTGTTGGGATCATCGCCATCAGGTGTGTCAGAGTTGGTTCCGTCGGTTGACAAGAGAGCGTCCTTTGCGTGGTAATCGGAACAAATCAGAGGCTACGAAAGCAGCTTGGATTGCCTTTGATTTGGGGTATCAAATTAGGATAAGTGGACTGTGAATAGACAGCACCATTCTCACCCCTGAATGGTCTATAACCTGCTGCAATTTTATCGATTGAGCAAACGGCCAATTTTACCATTTTCGAAACATCATAACTACCCGACTAGAGCCTTTAAAAGAGCCGCAAACCCTGAAAATACAAGAAGTTACGATTTTTAGATCAAGCAAGCATTAAATATCTTAGAAACCCGGCTTTCGACCTCTTCAATTGCTTGAAAATAGGGTGAGCATACATCAGGATAGAGGACTCGTTTCCTGTTGTTGTTTACCAAAAAAGATTGGACTGATTGAGAATATGACCTCGCTCAAAATTACTTTGCTGATGCTCCTGGCTGCACTTGTCGGAATTGCGTCAGAATCTAACACTTCTGCCGCAGAACCGAACGATAAAATCACCGTTCGCGCGATGTCTTTCAATATCCGATACGACAACCCAAGAGATGGCGAAAACGCTTGGCCTCATCGCAAACATTTGGTTGCCGACGTGGTGATTGATTTTAAGGCCGATGTCGTCGGCATGCAGGAAGTGGTCAAACATCAGGCCGAGTACTTGGCAGAAAACCTAGGCGAACATGGGTTCAAGTGGTTTGGTGTAGGCCGTGATGACGGCAAAGACAAAGGCGAGTTTGCCCCCATCTTCTATAACGCAAAGAAGTACACGGTTTTAGATCGCGGTTATTTTTGGCTTTCAGAAACGCCCGATGTTATTGGTAGCAAAAGCTGGGATGCTGCCATTACACGCATCGCAACTTGGCTTAAACTACAAGATAAGGAATCTAAAAAAGAGTTCTTCGTTTTCAATACGCACTTTGATCACCGTGGTCGCCAGTCTCGCTTTAAGAGTGCTCAGTTGCTTTCTAGCAAACTCGTAGAAATCGCAGGCAGTACGCCTGCGGTCTTGCTAGGCGATTTCAACTGCCTACCAGACTCTGATCCTTACCGAACTATTACCGCATTGCCGGCAAATGTTCGAGTCGCTCCGCTGCGAGACGCGTTCACACTGGCCAAAACCAAAAAAGGCCCCGAGACAACCTGGTCTGGCTTTAAAGAAGTCACCCCGAATCGCCGCATCGATTTCATCTTTGTCCATGGCAACCAGAATGTGATTCACCACGAGATCATCGACCGCACAGTGAATGGCCGTTTTCCATCGGATCACTTGCCGCTGGTTGCAGAGTTGGAGTTTTAGGAAACTAAAATGTACTTGCCTATATTATTTACTCGGCGTTCACTCCGAACCATTGCTACAAAAAACTTGCCATGAACTCTATTGAAAATGATTTGTTTGAAATTGAAGAGCAGGACCAAGAGGAATTCTCTATAAGACTTGAAGGTGTGTTAAGAGATGAAGACTACGAAAAGGCTCAAAAGCTTCAATGGTCAGGCAGTCGTGTATTTCAGTACATCGCAGTTGTATTCGGTGTGCTTGTTGCGTTAATAGCCATTGACACGTTAGCTCATGATCCCAACGCACAAGCATTAGAGATGACCCTGGATATTGTATCTATCGCAATTGGATTACTTGTATTTGTTTTCATTGCATTAATAAAACCGCAAGAGAAGAGCGAAAAAAAACTAGAAGAACATCTCTCTCTTCTAATTACAAAAGATGGTCTCTTCGGAGATTATATTCAAACCTCCACATCCTTTTTGCCCTGGGAAAATGTGCTTAGAGCATCAAGGCATGAAGATTTAGTCACTCTGTATGCATCCACAAAGCAAACTGTATTGACACCACGACGATTGTTCTTGGACGACAATCAATGGAGAGATTTTTTACGCATATTAAATAAATATGCGTTTTAATAGCCTTTAGGGGAGTTCACCGAGAAGTGTCTTTTTTTAGAACAATTAAATCTCACCATGTAAGTAAACTGCTCTAATTCACTTTTGGAGATTTAGATGGATCAGAATTCATATTCAGAACTATTCCCTATTATAATTGAGGGGACTCTCTCGAATGAGGATATTGCTCTGGCTAGAAGAATAAGCTGGAAGAAAAACTGGCCTATCTTATTAATTTCTCTACCCGCAATTATATTACTCAGCGTTGTTACCAGCCCAGTATTCTTGCTTTTTAGCATAGCTGTTTATTACGGTGTAATACTAGGCTCACCTAAAATTTCGACTGTTGGAAGCTCTCTGGCTGTTCAAATTACGAGTGACGGGCTTCTCGGGCAAATTCTTCCTGTACCAGGCTCTGTGATTCTCTGGGAAGACATCCGTAGAGCCTCTAAGACAGAAAACATGATTATCTTTTACTTGCCAAAGCGAGAATGCCTAATCCTCCCCGCTCGGCTCTTTCCTAATCATGAGAGATGGTCAGTATTTCGACAATTTATTTCAGAGAGAGTGCTCTGAGTTGTTGAGGACCAATTAATAACAAACAAACCATTTGACCGAGAACCCCACTCCAACGAAAATAAAAATCAGGTAATCCCCTCCCTTTCATCATCCAGAAAGAACCGCTGTGAATAACTATCGAATCTTATTCGTTATTGCAATTACTTTCTACCTGTCGGCTGCAAACGCAGAGGCCAAGTCAACCGACAAGCCTAACATCGTTCTAATCATGGCCGATGATTTGGGCATCGAGGGCCTCGGAAGCTACGGCGGCACAAGTTACGCTACGCCTAACTTAGATCAACTGGCGGCCGCTGGCATGCGGTACACGCATGCGTATGCTCAGCCGCTTTGCACTAATACGCGCATTCAATTAATGACGGGCCAATACAACTCACGCAACTGGTTGTATTTCGGCATCTTGGACCCTCGTGAAAAAACGTTTGGTCACTACATGCAGGATGCTGGTTATAAAACTTGCATTTCAGGCAAGTGGCAACTGTATAGCTATGATCCCTTGGATTATCCTGGTGCCGAAAAACGACGTTCGACCGGCACCAAAGCCGAAGATGCTGGCTTCGATGAATACTTCCTCTGGCATGTTGACCACACCGAAGACAAAGGCTCACGCTATGCCAGCCCTGTGATTTCTAACAACGGCAAATTCGTGGCAAACACTGAAGACAAATATGGGCCAGATTTGTTTGTCGATTACATCGGCGACTTCATGAAACGCCATCAAGACGAACCCTTCTTTGTTTACTATTCGATGGCACTGCCGCATTGGCCCATGGTGCCGACGCCCGATAGTAGAGTTTGGAGTGACCCTAGTCGTCGTCTGGAAGAAGACACCGTTTACTTTAAAGACATGGTGCAGTACACCGACAAGATGGTGGGTAAAGTGATTCAGCAGCTTGAAGATCTGAATCTAACGGATAACACATTATTGATTTTCTATAGCGATAACGGCACCCATCTAAAAATCACTTCGATGATGGGCGATACCGCTGTGGCTGGCGGCAAAGGGGAATCGACCGATGCTGGAACTCATGTTCCATTGATTGCCCGATGGCCAGGAAATATCAAGCCGGGCACCGTGAATGACAACTTAGTTGATTCGACCGATTTTCTTCCCACAATCTTAGAGGCCGCTGGCAGTCAGGTTCCGAAAGATACCGTCTGTGATGGCGTCAGCTTCTATCAACAACTGCTGGGCAAAAAGTCGCAAACGCGAGATTGGGTGTTCGTGCATTTCGACCCACGCCCAGGCTGGGACAAAGATCGATTCCGCCTGGTGATCTTCGCGAGAGATCGAAGATACAAACTTTATGCGGATGGCCGCTTGTTTGATATCAAGAAGGATGTACTCGAAAAAAGGCCCATTACCGTGGCTTCTGATTCCAAGCAGACGCAACAAGCCAGAAAACGACTGCAAATTGTGCTTGATCAACATGCGGTGAAACCTTCGTAGGTCTTGCCGTTTGCTGGCGGGGTGATCTCTACATCTGCGTGAGTGCTAGCATAATTTTGCTTGCGATTTTGCGTTTATAGTGTCAATTGCGTAATTTTTAAGATGATCTCTGAGATTCCTCTTTTTCCAGGACTGACCTTCCTCTAAATTGGATGCAACGTATTTTTCTACGATCTTGTATGCATTAACGGACTCTCATGGCGAAGTCTACTATAGTGATTGACCTTGAAAAGCTAAAAATCCCCTATTGTGGATTGGGTCAACTTGCGCACTATCTAGGTCAGGCCATTGTTAAAGAATCGCATCAACGAGATCTCGACATAACCATCTTTGCACGCGAACAAGACTTATCTGAATTTCAAGGGCTGGCATCGATTTCCCCAAGCGTTTGGAAAAAAGAAGTCTTTCAGCGGCTGTATCGTTGGGCGCTACCTAAGCCGAAGCCGCCGATCCAGTTATGGCATGCGACGCATCAACAAGTGAAATATCTACCGTTAGACGCTTGCGTCCCGCTCGTGCTCACGATCCACGATCTCAATTATTTACGAGAGAAGTCTTCGTCGAAATTGAAGCGGTATCATGATCGCATCCAACGCCTTATCTACCGAGCTGATTCGATTGCTGCGGTCTCGCACTTTACCGCAGATGAAATTCGAGATCATTTTGACTTACAGGGTAAACCACTCCATGTAATTTATAACGGTACCTACGATGCATCACGTATCGAGCCTGCTCAGCCAGAGTTCATTGATGAAAGCACTCCATTTTTGTTTTCGATTGGACAGATTGTCCCCAAGAAGAATTTTCACGTCTTGGTTGACTTGATCGAACATTTGCCCAATCACAAATTGATCGTCGCAGGCAACCGTGATGCCGAGTATGCAAACTTTGTGCGACAGCGGGCGGAAGAACTAGGCGTGACAGACAGAGTCATACTTCCTGGATCTGTCACTGATCAAGAGCGACAGTGGCTCTATCTTAATTGCGAAGCGTTCGTTTTTCCTTCGCTAAATGAAGGCTTCGGCTTACCGCCGATTGAAGCCATGAGTGTCGGTAAGCCTGTGTTCTTAGCCAAACGAACCAGTTTACCAGAAGTAGGCGGACCGCATGCTTTCTACTGGGACGAATTCTCTGGTGACCATTTGCATCAAGTCTACCGGGATGGCATGCAAGCGTTTAACGCTGATCCCCAGCATAAAGACCGACTCATTCGATATGCGGCTCAATTCACTTGGGAACAAGCGGCCAAACAGTATGTCGACATCTATGAGTCGATCTTGGGTGAAGTCGAAAGTTCTGGCTCCTCTACAAATCAAACGCGAAATCAGGTAGCCGCCTGATCCTTTCGTTGAGGTTAGCCTTTTAGATTCTGGGCCATCAACTCCGCTATTTTCTTAGACTGCGATGCGTCTTGCGTATTGAGTCGATCAATCACTTTTTGCTGGCGATCCTTGCTGTGATTCTGACTAAGTTTCCATTTGCCTTCAATCCGCTCGATCTTGACCTCAAACCCTACAATGGAGTCGAGTAGCTGGTCCATCAATTCTGGCTTGACATCCGCCTGATTTGGATTCTCTTCAAACCGATCAAGCGTTGCCTGCATCAGTTTTGCCAACGCAGCTTTCTCTGTAATCAGCGTGACTGTACCATAGACATGAACGGCAACGTAGTTCCAAGTGGGCACGGTATTGTTGGCTTGATACCATGTGGCAGAAATGTAAGCGTGTGGTCCGTGAAAAATTGCAAGAACCGGGTTGCTTACCAAATCTTTCCACTGAGAATTGGCCTTTGCCATATGCCCTTGTATAACTCCATGCTCACCACGGCTGGCATCTAGCATCAGCGGCAGATGGCTGGCACCTGGTTCTGCATCACCGTGGCTGACAAGCGTAGCGAAGGGATGGCTTGCAATAAATCGATGCAACGTCTTGATATCGGTTTCTGCAAAACTAGCGGGCGTATACACAGGCAGGCTTCTCTTTCTGAGATGATATTGAAGATCGTAGGGGCATCAACCAAGACGCATTCCAGCGGGTAATGTTCGCACTCACTCGTAAGTGAATTAAGCCTAGACTCTCTCAGAGACAAGCAACGATTCAATTTGCCCAGCGGCCTGTATCACATTACTTTGCGCCAAGAATTGCCGGGCTTGCTCAATGGCAGTCACCTGAGCCTCGGTAAATAACATTGCTTGATTCGGTTCTGGCAACTTGGGAACAATCGCATTCACGAGTTGCTGCATCAGCGTCTCAATTCCTTCGCCTGTTTCCGTGCTGGTATAGATGCCAGCGGGCCGGGTATCAGGTTCGTCATCTTTTCTCAAATCGCACTTATTATGTAGCACCAGGGCGTGTGGATAGGCTTGTAATAGCTCGGTGTCTGCGGCAGCCCAAGGCTCCGAACAGTCAAACACCAACATCAGGGCATCTGCCGACTCGATGGTTGACTTGGCCTTTTGAATGCCTGATTGCTCGATTGCCCCGGATGCAGCACGAAGACCGGCAGTGTCAGACAGGTGAACGGGCCAGCCATCGAGTGCCGTTGTCGCGGTAACCACATCGCGGGTTGTGCCTGGTTGATCGAATACAATTGCTCGCTGATACCCTAATAGCTGGTTGATTAAGCTGCTTTTGCCAACATTTGCATGTCCGGCTAAAACCAACTGCCACGGTTTTGAGAGATGCAGCCCCAGCTTGCGAAATTCCCAAAGTTGGTTGACGTGTTGTTTGGCTTCCTCTAGCTGTTCGGTTTCAAGTAGTGAAAGGATTTCACGCAGCTCGACGGACAATGCCCCGTGGTATTGATCAAGCAAAATTTTGGAAGTGCGAAGAGTCATTGCATCGGCGAGTGCAATTTGGGCGGCTGACACGATGGGGTCTTCATTTGAATTTTCTGACCAAGCTTGCCAAGTCACTTCCTGGCACCCGGCTGCAATAAGTTGATTCAGGATTTTCTTTGATGCCGCTAATCCACCGTGACAATGAACTTCAAAACAGTCATCAGCAGTTCGAGACACTACCAGTTCTTCGCCTTGATCGGCTTCACTGTTTTTCCAGTTGCCGACAGAGATTTGCGAAAGCGGCAATTCAGAAGCTTTACGTTTGCTAAGCGGAAAATAATATCGATCGATTAATTGTGTTGCCAGCGGGCCAGAGATGAGAACCGTGGCGATTGCCGAACGTCCTTGTGCAGTGAGCAGAGTAGCAATGGTTGCTTGCGAAGCAATATGCGTCATGATTTCGACAAACTTTCAACCGCGACTGCAATTCCAGACAACACTAAGTGGGGGACTGTTTGCATGCTGCGATTCTCTTGTGCAGCAATTTTGCTGGCATCTCCGCCTGAGATAAACAGGTCGACCTCTTCGCTGAACTGGTCTTCCATCCGTTTGACCAAGTTTTGAATTGCGCCGACACTTCCCCAGTAGCATCCGCTACGAATGGCGGCAGCAGTATCTTTTCCGACGACCTCTGGCGGCTGCGCTGGATCAATTTGGATTAACGGAAGTAAATCGGTTTGACCTGAAAGTGATTTGGCCAACATTTTTAACCCGGGCAAGATCGCGCCGCCGATAAATTGTCCCTCGGCATTCACGGCATCAATGGTGACTGCACTGCCGGCATCTACAATAATTGCTGCGTGATGCTTCGCACGTAAACAGTTGGCGCCCACTGCGGCCGCAATTCGATCCAGGCCGACTTTCTCCGGGGAACTCACTGCAATTGAGAGTGGGAAATGTTCGCACGAGAGTCCATGAAAGTTTGCGGCTGCTGGATGCCAGTCTTGCAAACGCTGCAAGCCGGGCTGATTGACACTAATCACATACCAATTCAGTGAGGAACTGATTTCAAGATCTGAGAGCCATTGTTCCAGCAAGTCAAACTGTGGCTCCGCAGTATCGAGAGCAATGTGGCTAGCGGCCGCTGGCAACTGCTGGTCTGAAGCCGCATGAAACAGGGCGAAGTTAATCGTAGTGTTGCCGATATCGACAGCGATGAACGACTTGGGCTGCTCGTTTTTCACGACACGTCTTCTTGCTCTCGATGCTTTTGAAGTGCGGCATCGATTGCATGAATTACCTGGTTGAGCCCTGCCCCGGTGACTGCTGACATCAGGAGCACTTCGTTTCCTGTTTCTTCTGCAAGCTGGTCACGGACCTCTTGGGAACCGGGGAGTTCCGCTTTGGAAACACAAATAATCTCGAACCGCTTCCCTAATTGTTCATCGTACGCTCCTAGCTCATGGCGGATTGCACGATAGTTTTCCATCGGGTCAGTACCATCGGTCGGCATCGGCTCAACCAAGTGAACCAAGATACCGGCTCTTTCGACATGGCGCAGAAATTCGTGTCCTAGCCCAACGCCTTCGGAAGCTCCTTCGATTAATCCAGGGATATCGGCCAAGATAAAGGATCGATCTAAATCGATCTGCACCTGACCCAAGTTCGGGAACTTGGTGGTAAACGGATAATCGGCAATTTCAGGCTGAGCCCGAGATAGCCGCGAGAGCAGTGTGCTTTTACCCGCATTGGGCTTTCCGATGAGCCCTACGTCAGCAATCACTTTAAGCTCTAGGATCAATGTCCGAGATTCGCCGGGAATTCCAGCTGTGAACTCTCGTGGGGCACGATTGGTGGCCGATTTGAAACTTGCGTTGCCACGCCCGCCTTTGCCACCCTGGGCCGCGATTAACTTATCACCAGCCTGATTCATGTCTTTCAACACAAAGTGTTCATTGGCATCGATTACCACAGTCCCAGGCGGAAGCTTGATAATAATATCATCAGCACCGCGACCAGTTCGGTCTGAACCTTCGCCTGGCCTTCCGCCTTTGGCTTTATGATGTTTTTTGTGTGCCAGCGCGGTCAGGCTATCGACGCCAGCTTCGGCCACAAAGATCACACTACCACCACGGCCTCCATCGCCTCCGTTAGGTCCACCTTTGGCGACATAGCGTTCGCGACGGAAACTAACACACCCGTTGCCACCAGCTCCGGCTTCGACTTTGATTTTGACACGATCAACGAACATTGCAAACGCAATCTGTGGTTAGAGAGGGAGTGGGAACAAAAACAGGGATGACCTTTTTCAAGCCATCCCTGGTGTTTTATCTGCGGTCGAATTCTTGATGCCAGATCTTCATTGAAAATCTAATCGACAAACAGGAGATTGAAACCGGGCAGCGTTTGGATTAAATCGAGCCTAGTTGGCTTCAACAGGAACGCTTGCTTCAACTGGAACGATGTTGATGCGGCGACCTTTGCGATCAAATTGAACGGTTCCATCACACAAAGCATAAAGTGTGTAGTCGTTCCCTTGCCCGACATTTTTGCCAGCGTGGAACTTGGTGCCCACTTGGCGAATTAAGATGTTACCGGAAATAACGGCTTCTCCACCGTATTTTTTAACGCCACGGTATTGTGGGTTTGAATCGCGACCGTTCTTTACAGAACCTTGACCTTTTTTGTGTGCCATGTCACTGAGACTCCTAGCGAATATCCCGCAGCTATAAAAAGCCTAAGCGAGCAATTGAGGGTTGTTAATTAAGTGGTTTGTATACGTACTACTCTCGGCACTAGACCGAAAGGAAGCCCTCTTTTTAGCGATAAACCCACTCGTAGTCAACCTGCCCTGGGATACCAGGTCTGGCAGGCACACCCAGTCGAATCTCGTTTTCGTGCTCTTGGAACTTGTCACCAGGACGCCAGAAGTTCAATTTAAGCGATTTTTGCAGCAATTTACGGTGTTTTCCTGGTTCATCGCCCGGTTGATAGCTTTCGGTGTCATCTTCCCATTTATAAGCATTTGTGAGACCTTCGATATAAATCGAGAAAAAGTCGGTTTCAGGGTCAATATCTTCCCAGATTACGACGCCCCAGAAGCTTTTGTCTTCATCTGCTGTCGAGACGGGAATTTCATTTCGGCTGATAAACACGGTGTCGTACAGTTCGCTGCCGCCGGTCTCACGCTGAGCGATGACTTTATTTGCGAGCGGAATCACACGATCAAGGTAAGATTTTCCGAGATCCTGAGTCTCTAGTACAAATCGAGGATAAAAGCGAATTCCAGGAGTAGGCAACCCGGGAACCTTTTTGGCGGCAAAAGTAACATCCCCATACTGATCTTTGGCAGGTACCGTTCGTAAAGGGTTCCCGTCATTTTTGATGCTGTATACCATGTACCAGATTTGCTTGCGTTGCATCTTGCCAGTCGGTTGTGGAACATCGATCATCATCATTCGCAAGGGTTTAAACGAAAACTCTAAGCCCCACAGATCTCGACGAAAAATGACCTTACTCGCTTTAGCTTCAAGAGTTCTGGTCTTAGATTGGTAGTTAGGATCCCAGCTTAAATTAGCAACCCCTCGTACTATTTCAATAATTGATTCTGGCGGAGTGTAGGTTTCGTTGGCACGTAACTCTGGCTGAATCGTTGTTACAATCCCCGCTGCGAACTTTCGCTTAGGCGTATTCGGCTTGGGAACACGAACCCCGGAACTAGGCTCTGGATCAGCCGCTTTTGCTTCGTAGGAAAATGCAGCAATTGCGAACAGGGAGAGCGTAAGAACGAAAGCTCGGCGATAACGAGACAGAGTCATGGTGACATACCATCGATTGAATGAGTCATGGATATAATGCTTACTGCTATCAAAACAGAATAAGCCTAGAGTGTAAGTATAGTTGCCCATTTTACCGAGGGTCAAGTTTTCGGGCGTTCATCCATGAGATAGTTCCCAGAAAATCCATGATTCTGGTTTAACCATTACTATCAAACTGCCCTGTAGAGGGGTCTGATGTGATGAAGCTATTCTAAACTGAAAAATCTGGAAATCAAATTTTCTCCAGTATTTTCCTTAGTTTTAAGGTTTGCCAGTCTGAGGATGTGCGTAATGCAAGGCCAGCAGAGCATAGCCAGTCACCAAATTGGCATCTCCTTCAAGCCAGCGTGCGTTTTCGTTGACCCACGTTCCATTCTCATTTTGGCGAGAAATCAACTCGGCCCGTAGTTCGGCACGCCAGTCGTGCTTGGTGCCTTGTTCATCAATAAAATAATCTTCACCGACTGCGTCTAACGATTTTGCGAAGGTGTGGTAGTAGTAATAGAGTCCAGAATCGCCCATGCCCGGGTTTTGCTCTAGGCTGTAGTTTTTTCCGAGCCATTTAATGGCCGCTTTGACGCGTTGATCATCTTTCTTCACACCAGCATAAATCATGCTTTTCAGTCCAGCATAAGTCATTGATCCATAGCTTCGTAGCCCACCGTTGGGCAAGACACCCGCTTGGCTGCTTCCGCCGGCTGCGATGGTGTAGTAGAAACCGCCATCAGGATTCTTACGTGCGAAGTCAAACGTGTTGTGCTCCGATTCCAAATTCTGG
This sequence comes from Blastopirellula sp., assembly GCA_002733575.1. Taxonomy (GTDB): domain Bacteria; phylum Planctomycetota; class Planctomycetia; order Pirellulales; family Pirellulaceae. The sequence continues at coordinate 16,643 of NVWB01000166.1, forward strand.
CAGCGTGAAATAAACAGCAATGCCTTCTGAACGGCTTCGTCTTCGGGACCATTTCCATTTGCGATTAACGCATCCATTAGGAAATTGGTATTCGATAAATCAGGGCGTTTATGCTTGCCGTAGCCTGCACCACCATAGTCGGTATCAGAAGGATCACGGTCCTCGCTCTCATCCATTTGGATACCTTTGAGGAACTTGTCTGCATTTGCTAACAGTTCGTCGTACTTCGAGTTTTTATTTGCTGCGTTGAAAGCGAGAACCGAAAGCGAGGTTTCATAGTTGCGATAGAGTGTCCCTGGTGTGTAGATCCCTCCATCGGCTTGGACGAATCCTTCTAAGTACTTTAGTGCCTTTTTCATCGCAGGCTCTTCAGGGCTGCGACCATGTTTTAATACGGCTAAAGTACAAAGCGAAGTCACGCCTAAACCGGAGTTCCCGCTGAAGGAACCATTGGAAGCCTGTCCTTTGTTCAATAGATGATCAATCGCCTTTGCGACAGATTGATCATACGCTTTGTGGTCAATCGCTTTGAGATCAGTGCCTGATATCTGGCCAGATTCGTCGGCAAAGGAAAGACATGGATTCACTCCTGCAATGAAGCATGAAGCCATGATGGCCAGTTTAAGCCAATTGACAGGTTGAAATTTTAGGGCCGTTACCATATCAGCGATTTCCCATGATAGTGGTCAAAAAGTAGCTGGGAGTTCCAAAGGAAGAACACCAAAGTTGTACAGATAAATTCGAGAGTTGAGACTCAGATTATTCCACAACTAATATCTATCTAAGGTAATTTTAGGTTTGAACTAGGGTAAAAGCCAGGAAATTGTAGCGAAAGCTGAATTGCTAGCGATTACTCAAGAACCGCCAGCACGTCACTTTCACTCATAATCAGTAATTCCTGATCATCGACTTGGATTTCGATACCTGCATAGCTGTCGAACAGTACCCGATCACCTTCACTAATTTGATGTTCGGCACGGGAACCATCTTTCAGCAGTCTTCCGTCTCCTACGCTAAGGACACGCCCTTCCTGGGGTTTTTCTTTTGCTGAATCAGGCAAGACAATTCCGCCAGCGGTGACATCCTCGGCTTCAAGGCGTTTGACAACTACTTTGTCTCCGAGAGGAACAACTTTCATGGCGGGTAAACTCCAACGTATATCCAGGATAGGACAGTCTAGGACTAGTAACTCGATTGAGAACATTCGATTCTGTCATGGTCGAACCAAATCTTCAAGCACCAATAACTTGCACAATTCAAGAAAAAAGTTAAGATTTTACTTGCAATTATTTTTTAACTGCGATAATTTAAAGAGAACACAAGCTTCTGCTTATCTGAAAAAGGTCATTATTTCCCCCATTTTTGGGGTTAAAATGTTATTCAGCAAGTTCTTTGGGTGCCCTGTTGCGGCATTTTAAGTTCCGATTCCAACTCTGGATTGACTCAATCGAGTTTATCTGAGTTCTTATATTTTTTCTCCGCGAAAGGAATCGCGAACGGTTATTGTCATTAGTTATTTTGAACTTTATTACTTTAACAGAGTTGTTTTGCTCAAATATATTGATTTTTAGATCGGCAAAGTGTAGATCAACCAAATCAAGAGCAACCGACTCCCTGTAATGTCCTCGGATCGCGATTCGTCTGATCTCGTTTTTTCCCGCGCGGAAACGAGAAATAATGATGTACTACCCATTTGATGCGTAGACGAATCCCGACTGGAAATGCGGTAAGCGAAGTCAGCAATTCTCTCTGGTTTAACCAAGGGCTTGCTAATTCGATTGCTGAATGAGGGGGCAGCAGTTCGCTTGCTAAGTTTTATGTAATAGTAAAGCCTAGCAAACGCATTTGGAGTTTTGGTTGTGTGCAATGCCGCCTTTCGGGTGATCTCGAAAGGCGGTTTTTTTGTGTTTTGATTTTATTAATCATCTGAGCTTACAAAGACCGCGAATAGACCATTGCCAACAAAAAAGCAAACCACAGAACAGTGATCCCAATGGCACCATATAGTAGCTGAGGATGTTTTTTAGGTGGGTCTGCGGTAGGTAAATAGTGGGCCGATCGGTTTTCTACCGTGGCCGTTTGCTGATCCGTCTTTTTCTTTTTGGATGATTTTGACAATTCCAGAATTCACTTGTAGCTAAGATATTCGAGTAGTTTGAAAGCTGCACTAGGGACGCTGGGTTTCTTCAGGTATTTCAAAGCGAAAGTTTTGGACGAAAGCCGATTCAAAATCGTAGACATCGTTGAAGTCTTCTCGACGATCGGTGTTCGATTTTTTCATCATCCCAATTTCAATGAGGTTGTAGACGATCTCTCCAAAATCACTTGTGCTAGTGAGCCCCCAACTGTTGAGCACGGTTTTGGCCATGTATCCATATTGTTGTTGGGCATAAACCCGAATGGCCTCGCAAAGGATTTGCCCGGTTAAATGATGCTCCTGCTCTTCCTGCCAATCCTCATCTTCTTCTAATTCACCCAGTATCAGGGCTTCATCGATTTCGCTCAGATCATCAATAGCATCTTCGCTTTCCTCTTCATCGTCATTCTGGCCAAAAGAGAGTGCTTCTCGGACAAATTGATAGGCTTCAATCCGAAATCTAGGATCGTCTTTGAGCAACTGCATAAATGCGGAGTAGGTGTTATCTGTCATGAGTTCTATTGTATCGAAAGTAAGAAGAGTCGTCAGTGTTCAAGGAAAAAACGATCACTACGGCCTACTCAGGCACTGGTTTTGATCTTCTTTTCTTCTCATAAGTAGGGCCTTCGCCGCGTTTGGTGATGGTCAACACTTCAGCAGCGTCAATCAACACATTGCGACTATCTTCGGTCCGTATTAAGAGTTTGCTGGTTAATATCTCGTGATTCAGCACTTTGCCTTTTCCGTCTCGTGTGATGATCTCTGATCCAATCGGCGGTAATTCTTTATGTAGTTCTTCGTAGGTGTCGTACTCGTATCGCAGACAACACTTCAAGCGACCGCAGCGGCCAGATATTTTGGTAGGGTCCAGCGTGGCCTTTTGCATTTTGGCCATCTTCATTGAAACCGGCGGCATCTGAGCGAGGTGCGTGTTGCAACAAACGGGCTTGCCGCAATCGCCATAATCGGCCAGCAGTTTTGCCTCGTCACGAACCCCGATTTGTTTCATTTCAATTCTAGTGCGGAATTCCGTGGCAAGCTGTTTCACCAGTTCACGAAAATCGACACGATTTTCTGCGAGGTAGTAGATGACGATTCTTTCTCCGCCAAACAGATGCTCGATATCAACGAGCTGCATGTCGAGGCCCAAATCGGCAATGCATTTTTTGCAGACCTTAATCTCGTTTTCAACCATCGTGATCATGTGGTCAAATTCGTTGGAATCTTCTTCTGACTTTAAGCGTAGAATGTTGCCTTGACCGGGTGAATTGAGATGTGCCATGGCTTGCTCGGTGGCTTCGCACAAAACCATCCCGAGTTCAATTCCACGTTTCGTTCGCACAACGACTTCATCATCACGCTTAAAGTTGTCTTTTGCTCTTGAGGTAAAAACCCCAATCATCTGCATTGACCCGTGGCGTACTACATATTTATCCATATCAGGATTTCTATCATAAAGTCGAACAGACTCGACTTGGATTTTCTAGTAGGTTTTAATCGCCCCAAAATAAGCCTTGCTGTTAAAAGCAGGGAAGGGCAACCGTTGAGTATACCTGTCTGCCGCAGAGCCGAACAGCGCGATCCGCGTATTATAAGATATCTAACACCTGTTCCGGTGGACGTCCTAGTTTGGCCTTACGCCCACAGACGACGATCGGACGCTCGATTATTTGCGGAAATTCGGCCATTCGGGCAATCAGCGTGTCGGAATCGTCGGTCTCAGGCAGCTCTAGGGCCTTATGTTCTTTTTTGCGAATCAATTCGCTAGCTGATAGCCCTAGTTTCTTCAAAAGCTGTCGGATTTCCTCCTGATTGAGCGGTGTTTTGAGATATTCGACAATTTCTGGCTCAATTTCGTTATCTCGCAACAAACTAAGGGTTTGGCGGCTTTTCGTACATCGCGGATTGTGGTAGATCGTTACTTTAGGCACGTGTCGATTGCTTTCTATAGAGGGATTTCGTCTGCTAGATTCGATTGAACCTAGAAGTTTTCTAAGTGTCTTTGACTGTAATTAGCGTGTTTGCATGGCCGTTTGTTGACTGCAAGCACTACCTGTTTTTATAATAGATCCGTGGTTTAAATGAAACTAACGGATGCTTCCCTACCAGTAGGGTAGTTGATTCACATTTTGGATGACCGAAGCCTTTCGGTCAGGGAGAACACTAGGATTATGGCGATTGAGTTTACCGAAGACAACTTCGAAGCAGAAGTTTTAAATAGTACGGAACCAGTTTTGGTTGACTTTTGGGCTCCTTGGTGCGGTCCTTGCCGTCAATTGGCACCTGTAATCGATGAGCTATCCGAAGAATTGAGCGGAACTGCCAAAGTGGGAAAAGTTGATACCGATAAGAACCCAGGTTTAGCCAAAAAGTACGGAATCCAAAGTATTCCGACCGTGATGGTATTCAAAGGCGGAGAAATGGTAGAACAACTGATGGGTGTTCAACCCAAAGCCCGACTTCAGGAAGCGCTGGAATCAGCCAAGTCCTAAGCGGCCCGTTACTCCTACGCAAAAAACATCAAGAAAGCGAACTCCTAGAGTTCGCTTTTTTTTTATGGATAGAGCATCATGATATTCGATTTGCCGAATATCAACAAATGATAGTACGATCATTATCATGAATGACATCAACACGATCTTCGCAACGAGTACGATACGCTTGAGTTAGTTGTACCGTTTCAAATTTAGGCATTGCCTTGCTTTGTACTTATAATATTCGAAAAATCAATCGCCGTTTTGCGTATCAATGTCACTTCATCAATCTGATCAACCAGCGGCATCGGTAGAACATCTGTCCCATGAGCCGCGCCGTATATCTGGCCGAACATCGAAGCAATTGTATCGGTATCTCCGCCGCATTGCACGATCTTCTCGATGGTTTCAAGTAGATCATCCGCCTCGAAAGCTGCCAGAATTGCCAAAGGAACCGAGTTGACCACATAGCCATCGGTTTTAAACTGGGAAGCGTATTCTTCGAGGGTCAGTGCTTGGTCATCTACAGCCATGAATCGATCTCGCACACGTGAATCTGGTAGCGTGCTGATAAGCGATGGAAGCAGTTCGGCGTTCAGTGAATTGCCTTTGATCACATGCCCAATTGTACGAACAACAGCCAATGCCCCGATATAGGCTTCATCGTTGCGATGCGTGATACGACAGACATCACGAATGGTTTGACGTTCTGAGTCAACATCTGGATCAAGCATGAATGCCAACGGAGCAATACGCATTGCGGCCCCATTGCCGGCTGAACATTCGCCCGATGCGCCAACCAAGGCCCAGTGGCCACCGGCATCTAACTCAACCAACGCCTTGAGCGTACTTGACCCGATGCCAGTGATTCGGCGTTCTCGAAACCACTCGACCATTCGATTGGCGATTGACTCTGGCTGCACTTCACCCGATTGGATGATTGACTCGCAAGTGGCAATGGTCAGCTGTGTGTCGTCAGTGATCGACAAATCGGTGGGAACTTCAAAGTCTGCACCAGAAGATTGCCCTTCGTAATACGCACCAATCGCATCGCCTAAGGCTCCGGCGAATAGGCAACCAGTGATTCGATCTGAGAGAGAGTATTGTGTCATGTTCGATTCAATCTTTTCTTCGGCTGCTAAACAGCTTTGCCCTCGGCCGCCATTTTTTCTTGTTCATCAATGGTCAAAAGCAGTTTTACTCTGTTCTCAAACTGAACATGAACAGCGAGGAAGAAAAAACTATTGGCGAACAGGACAATGGCCAACATCATCATCTCTGGTGCTGCGAAGAGATCGATCAATGCACATACGGCCATTAGTACAAAACACAAGAAATAGAGTTTCCGTTTCTTTTTATAACTCAGTAACGCCTTGGCACGTTTTTCTGAATCTCGCACCAACTCTACAAAATAGTCATCGCTTTGATCAAATCCCATGTACATGGTTGTTTTCTTTCTCTTGGCTGTCTAGATATGAAACGTAATTTTGGGGGGTGTTATTCATGGTCATCAAAATCTGAATAGATGGATGAGAACTCGCCGGTCATCTTGTTTTTATACTGATTAATCTGCTCTTCAGGCACTTTCGTGTTCTCCAGATTTAATGTCCCGATGCTAATGTTCAATAGAGGTGAGATATCAGAGACCTTTGTACCAGAGAGATCGATGCTCCAGAAAGAGAGTGAAGTGAACTCCCTAAATGGGGACAGATCAGAGACCGGCGTGTTTTTGAGATCGAGGCCAAGCATTGGATTATTCAGACTGAGAAGAGAGGCATTCTTGAAACCAGTATTCGAAAGATCAAGGGATACAAGATTTTCCAATTTCTTTAAGACAGAGAACTCCACAACTTGCGTATCTGCCAGTGACAAAACTCCCAACTGCGAGAGCCGGGCTAAGACAGAAATATCGGTGATCAAGGTATTCGACAAATCCAGACTCTCGATGCCTCCAAGTTTTCCAAGCGGAGCCAAATCAAGCACTGGAGTATTGGATAGATCCAAAGAGGAGAGTGCATCGAGTTTCGCTAAGGGGGATAGGCTAACAACCTGAGTGCCTGAAAGATTCAACTTTTCTAAGTATTGTGAATTTAGTATCAAAGGCGAAACATCAGAGACAAGCGTATTTGAAAGATCAAGATCGACGAGATTCTTGCTTTGGCTCAAAGGAGATATGTCAGTTACCGACGTGCCATGTAAGTTCAGAGATTCTAGACCTGTAATGCTTGCTAAAGCGTTAATATCCGAAACCAAAGTTTCTGATAAATCTACCGAGTTGAGTTGAGTCAGCTTGCTTATCGGGCTAATATCTGAGATATGGGTCTTAGATAGATTGATCGTAGTGAGATTTGTCAACTTGCGGATAGGTGACAAATCAGACACCGGAGTGCCTGAGAGATCAATCTCTTGAAGGTTTTTGTGCCCCGTCAGAAATTCGAGCGTTTTAATTTTTGAACCGGCAAGAGTAAATGACTCAAGATTGTTTATCTGAGTCAGACTTGATAGGTCAGTAGCAGGCAAGTCGATTAAAGTTAAATGCTTCAGGTTTGGTAATTGACCAAGCACCGCAAGATCAGCCGTTTGGGTGTTGGTGAGTGCCAGTCTTTCCAATTGATTAAATTCAGAGAAAAGTGAGATGTCTGTTACTTCATGATCAGTGATGAATATTGCAACCACCGAATCGTAAAAGTAATACTCGCAGATTGGGTCCGATATTGATTCAAGCCAATCTGGCAGCGAACTATCCTCTAAATACTTACGGCCAGAAGGAGGAAACACCAACCCGCCCTGTGATTCAGCCCAGGCAACCGCACTATGATGCTGACTCGCTTGATATTGCAAGGCCCCAAACGGCAACACAAACACCACTGTGATCATCGCAGCGATGATCAACAGCAGTTTCTTATAACTGCGTTTGGGTTTTTCATTCATGGGCAAAATTATTCTCTAGTCTAGGAAATTGATCAATCTCAGAAGATCACACCAGCCGCCATCCAAGTAACTGTGCTACTCCAAACTCTGCTCGGCCTTAATTGCCGTATCCAAGTCGTTTTCTAGTTCAGTAATGTCTTTTGATTGCTTCCAGATTATAAAGATATAAGGTGGAGCGATACATACCATACTCATCGCAAACATTGCCAGGGCTTTAAAAACATTTTCGAGTGCCATCCAACCAAGAGTGAGTGCAAGGGCTGGCCCGAAGACCGCAATTATAATCCTGACATCTTTTTGTCTTTGCTTGAGATCCTTTAAATTCTGTTCAATATGTACACGATGCTTGATGCATTGCCCGGCAATCAAAATCTGTATGCAATCTTCCGGGGCATGGGCGTGTAAGTATTCATTGATCTCTTCGTTTGTCACGTCGCTCCAAGAGCTCCCTACTCTCAGCGAATCGATTTCTCGGTCAGGAAGAACGATCACCAAACGGCTGAAGTTCCGCCGAACTGGGTCCATGCGGGTAATCAAAATATGTTGAACATCGGGCCACTGGTACTCAAACGGCTTGCCTCGGATCAAGATGTGAATGCCCTGGCTATCGAAAGTTGCTGTTTTAAAAAATCCATATCTAAGTGTTAGTTTTTCGGGCACCGCTGGCGGAGGCGGAAGCTGATAGTGAGTGTTAATCACTGCCATCACTTCTTGAATCGATTCAAGTCCAATGAAATCTAAGATCAGTGTTCGCCTCCCCCAGCCGCGAGCAGGGTCATAGAGTGTACGATGTTGCTTTAAGATACGGCCTGAAGCAAAATCGTTCCAGCTCCAAATGCGACCTGAAAGTCCAAGAAGACTTCGTGTCATTCCTTGCTCATCGACTCGTAGCTTCCAGGTGAGTGGAAGGATCGCAGTTATTGATCCCATAAATAAAAAAAAGAGGCAGCCAAGTAGAATTTCAATCGTTTCGCGGTTTTGAACGAAACGAGCAACCCAATAAAATACTCCGATCAATGGGATACCACAAATAATGATATACCAGCAGCATCTGCGAAGATCAGGGCTGATTCGATATTCTTGCTGGGTTATTGGTTGCATACTTGGTTATGGGTTGATTTGTGATGAGTAGTAAGAGATCGTACCAGTTGGTATCGGCAGAAGCAAACTTATTTCACCGAACAGATAATCACGATTCAGGCAGTTGACTGGGTGCTTTGCGGTGAAGACAATAGATAGCGTTGCCTGCTATTAGTCTATTCGCTCAATACCTCTTTTATTAAGAGAAAAATCCATGGTTTCATTGCTCACTAAGTCTTTGTTTTCTCTTTCCAGCTTCCTACTGCTTGGCTCTTTCGTGCAAGTAGTTGAAGCTGCTGAGGAACCGAACATTGTGTTTATTCTTTCTGACGACATGGGTTGGAATCAGCCAGGGTTCAATGGCGGCAATGCCAAGTTGACGCCGAACATTGATCAACTGGCGAGCGAGAGTTTGAGCTTGACGCAGTTTTATACGCACTCGGTTTGTGCTCCAACACGCGGGGCATTTTTGACGGGCCGTTATTCCTTTCGGAACTGGATGGACTGGCGGAGTGAAGACTTTGGCAAACCCAGTTATTTAAAGAAGCTAGGGCTCACTTTGGCACATACCGAAGATGGAACGCCGACGCGAAGAATTCATGCACTCGATACCAACGAGCGCACGATTGCCGAAGCGTTAAAAGAAGCTGGCTACAACACGGCCATCACCGGCAAATGGCATTGTGGCGAATGGCTCGATGAACACTTGCCCATGGCACAAGGATTCATGCACCAATACGGGCACTATGCATGGGGAATTAACTACAACACAAAAACGATTGAACACAACGCACCAGCAAGATTTGCGGTGTACGATTGGCACCGCAATCAAAAACCGCTGCAAGAAGCAGGGTACTCGACCGATTTAATTGCTGCCGAAGCAGCGCGTGTGATTGGAGCACAATCGAAGGACAAGCCGTTCTTTCTGTATGTAGCTTTCAACGCCGTACATGGCCCGCTGAATGTACCGGCCCGGTATGAAGACAAATACGAAGCCCGCGACGCGATGCTCAAAGGATTAGACGATGGGGTTGGCACAATTCTCAAGGCACTCGATCAGCAGGGATTTTCCAAAAACACACTGGTGGTTTTCACCAACGACAATGGACCTGTGCTGGAAGAAATGAGCAAACCGTATCGTGGCACAAAGAACACCACGTTTGAAGGTGGCGTGCGGATGCCGTGTTTGGTTCGTTGGCCTGGTCACACGAAACCGAAAACCACGAACGATGGCATGATGTTTGTGGCCGATTGGTTTTCAACCTTTATCACATTGGCAGACGGCAACCACGAACAGGAACTGCCTGTTGATGGGCTGGATATGACCCAGATGTTATTCGCTGGCAAGAAGAGCCCGCGGAAAGAGATCATTTTTGAAGTCGAAGGTTCGGTACGTCTGCCGACGATTCGCCGTGGCGATTACAAACTGATGGGCCAGATGTTGTTCAACATTAAAGACGATCCTTATGAAACGACCGACATTGCCGAGCAACATCCAAAAATTGTGAAGCGATTAGCGGCCCGGCTGAAACAAGCGGCCAGCGAACGCCCACCACTAGGAGACAAGCCGCTGTTGATGGAAATCCCACTGCCGTACATCTATGGTCAAACAGAAAACGCCGATGTGCCCCCGTGGCTAAAAGCAACGCTCGATAAAATCCGCGCCGCACAACCGCAAGAGTGGGCACCCGGTAAAACTCCTTGGCCACAGGCTCCGATCGGGGCCAACGCGGCGAAGCAGTAGCGATTACAAACATGCAAACCGTGAGTAGGGTCCGCTATTGTGGACCAGGGAATGGCGAGTTGTTTACGATCAAGTTTCCTCACACATCTAGGTACGCAATAGCGTACCCTGCTTCCCTATTCGGCAAGAACGATCGTCTATAGAATATGTTCTTTCTCGGAAGACACTATTGTCGTAATCAACGAACTTGGAATACATCATGCTTAAACGTCTCCTCTCGCTGTTTGGTTCAGGAAAGTCAACTGAAACGCCTGTCACGCTCGATGCGTTGCAAGGTAAGTGGCGGATGTTTTCGGTAGGCAAGAATGGCAATTTCGCGCCTCCTGGCGTGGCCTACAAGGCAAAGATTTATATGGTCATCAAGGGGAACGCTTATCAAACCATTACCGATGGAACACCAGGGGATCAAGGCAAGATTCAACTAGACGAATCGGCGAAACCTGTTCACTTCGATCAACACATTACCAAAGGCGAGAGTGCCGGAGATATTCATCTTGGCATCGTCCGAATTTGTGATGGCGTTCTAGAGAATTGCCAGGGTGATGCGGGGAATCCTAGACCTAAAAATTTCGATAAGCAACGAAATGACAATGCAAGTCTGGCTTCGTTTAAACGGGTTGGAGATTAGTAGAGGGGATTGAAAGTATTGCCAAACTACGACTTGCGTTTTTTGTCTTGATCAGTTTGCTCTCTAGCTTCCTCTTCTTTTAGATATGCTTCATATTCCTCTTTAAACAGGATGTTAAATCCTTCACTCCCCTTACCCTCACGAACTGCTTGTCTGACATCCTTGAAACTATCATCGAGTCGCTCCTGACGTTCCTTTTCTTTATTGTGATTCTCAATAGCGACTGGGATAATTACCGCCACCGCTCCAGTTATAAAGTACATGAGAATCGTAAAGCCTATACCAGTTCCACTTGTTTCTTTCTCGGTCGATTTTTCTTCATTGTTATTCATAAACAACATTCTACACATCTAAGAAGGTAATTCCATCAGCAATTCAACCAATTCTAGCAATCCACGCCCCAGTAAGTTACCATAGAAGCACAGCTTGTTCCCCTCTCGTTTCTTTCCTTGTCTGTATTGGTTTGTCATGAAGATTTTCTCGCCGGTTGGTTTGTTGTTTTGTTTTGGTGTTGCTGCGATATTGGGGCTGAGTGGTTCGGTTGCTTCGGCTGCTGAGAAGGCACCTAACATCATTTTGATTTTCGCCGATGACCAGGGCTATCAAGATATTGGTTGCTTTGGGTCGCCGCTGATCAAAACGCCGAACTTAGACAAGATGGCCGATGAGGGGATGAAGTTTACAGACTTCCACGTAGGGTCACCGGTTTGCTCGGCATCTCGTGCGGCGCTATTGACTGGTTCTTATTGTGCCAGAGTGGGCGTGACCGGTGTGTTGTTCCCACGGAATCGCAATGGGCTGAATCCTGATGAGATCACGATTGCCGATCTGATGAAATCCAAAGGCTACGCCACGGCCTGTATCGGGAAGTGGCACTTGGGGCATCACGCCAAGTTCTTGCCGACCAACAATGGATTTGATTCGTACTTCGGAATTCCTTACAGCAACGACATGACCATTGACCCAACGGCTCCGTTTGCCAAAGACGCTGTACTGCGAGAAGGTATGACTGTCGAAAAAGTTCGTGCTGAGAAACCCAAGAAGAATTGGGTTCCATTGATGCGAAACGAAGAAGTGATCGAGTACCCTTGCGATCAAACCCAGTTGACCAAGCGTTACACCGAGGAAGCGATCAAGTTTATCACCGAAAATAAAGAAGGTCCATTCTTCTTGTACTTGCCACACACGATGCCCCATATTCCGCTGTTCGTTTCTGACAAATTCGTCGGCCATAACAAAGAGCGTGGACTATATGGCGATGTGATCGAAGAGATGGACTGGTCGGTCGGGCAAGTGCTGAAGACCTTGAAGAAACTGAAGCTAGAAGAAAACACGTTGGTCGTTTACACTTCCGACAATGGCCCTTGGCTCAGCAAAGGCGAAAACGGCGGTTCGGCCTTGCCACTGCGAGACGGTAAATTCACCACGTACGAAGGCGGCATGCGTGTGCCTTGTATCATGCGTTGGAAGGGCCAAATTCCTTCAGGAACCGAGTGCAAAGAAATTGCCGCTACGATTGACTTGCTGCCGACCTTCTCGCACTTCGCCGGTGCAACTGTGCCAACGGATCGCGTGATTGATGGGAAGAACATCAGCGATTTGATGCTTGGTAAAACCGGTGCCAAGAGCCCTCATGAGATCTTGTTTCATCGAGACGCGGCCGCTCGTAAAGGCAATTGGAAGTTGATGCTCAAAGGTCGCAGCACTGTCAAAGGGCAACCGGCAGGTCCGTTCCCGGCGTTGTATGATCTTTCGACCGATCTATCCGAAACGAAAAACTTGGCCGAGCAGCACCCTGAGATCGTGAAAGAGTTGTCCGCAGCCATCGCCGCACATAATGCCGAGATCAAAGCCAACAGTCGACCGGCTGGTCAACTGGACCCACTTCCAAAGAAAACCGGGAAGAAGTAATCAGTTTGATCATATAATTCGTGGAATTGATCGATCAATTCTCAAAAAATCTACCAAACCTTGGTTGCGCTCGACTACGGCGTAACAAGGAAGGTAGAATAGATTCATCAATACAACCTACCATTTCTCTGGAGACTCACCTCATGCGTTACGCTTGTTTACTTCTCACCCTGATCGTGGCCTTTACGGCACTGGGCAATGTGGCCCAAGCGGCGGATAAAAAGCAGCCGAACATTCTGTTTATCTTCGCCGATGATCAATGCTACGAAACGATTGGTGCTTTTGGTCATACCGAGATCCAAACGCCCAACTTGGATACACTGGTTCGTGATGGACTGACCTTCACGCATACCTACAACCAAGGTTCTTGGAGCGGAGCCGTTTGTGTTGCCAGCCGCACGATGCTTAACACCGGGCGTTTCATCTGGCACGCCAACCGTGTTTATAAAGACACCGAAAAAGAACGTGAACAAGGTCGCTTCTGGTCTGAGATTATGAAGAATGCCGGTTACGATACTTACTTCACCGGTAAATGGCATGTACGGGCCGATGCAACCAAGGCGTTTGATTATACCGCACATGTGCGTGGTGGAATGCCGAAGCAAACCAAAGAAGGCTACAACCGGCCTCATGAAGACAAGCCTGATGTGTGGAGCCCTTACGACCGCAAGTTTGGCGGCTTCTGGGAAGGTGGCAAACATTGGAGCGAAGTGGTTGGCGACGATGCGGTTGGCTTTTTGAAAGACGCGGCCAAACGTGAAAATCCTTTCTTCATGTACATCGCGTTCAACGCACCGCATGATCCGCGACAGTCTCCGAAGAAATTTGTCGACATGTATCCGCTGGATAGAATCAGCATGCCGCTCAACTTTCAACCCACTTACCCGAACAACGCTTTGATTGGTTGTAGCCCTAAACTACGCGATGAAAACTTGGCCCCGTACCCACGTACTGAGTATTCGGTGAAAGTGAATCGCCAAGAATATTACGCGATCATCACGCACATGGATGTACAAATTGGCCGCATTTTAGAAACGCTAAAAAGCACCGATCAAGCGAAAGACACCTATGTCTTCTTCAGTGCCGATCATGGGCTGGCCGTTGGGCATCATGGCCTGATGGGCAAGCAAAACATGCACGAGCATAGCGTGCGAGTTCCGATGATGGTCGTTGGCCCGAATGTGCCTGCCGGCGAAATCAACTCGACCCAAGTTTACTTGCAAGACATCATGGCCACCACACTAGATTTGGCCGGAGTCGACAAACCTGGCCACGTTGATTTCAACAGCTTGATGCCGCTCGTGCGTGGCGAAAAAGTGGTGCCTTACGATGCCATCTACGGTGGTTATCTGACAGTGCAACGAGCGGTGACTTTCGGAGATTACAAAATGATCTTGTATCCCAAAGTGCCTGAAGTTCTGCTGTACAACTTGAAAAAAGACCCACACGAAATGCACAACTTGTACTCTCAGGCAAAGCATAAAAAGACGGCCAAAAAGTTGTTTGCCAAGTTCTTAGAACTACAAACACAAATGGGCGACGAGTTAGATTTAAAGACTCCTTTCCCAGAATTGCAGTAGTTTGGTATTGCATGACAAGTTACAACTGATACAAGGCGACCCATTCGGTCGCCTTGTTTTTTGGGATGATGTGAGTTGAGAGTTGTATGAGTGAGCCGGTTGACAATCCGTTAGCTAGCCCGCTAGGGGCAAGCCTTGAGGTAAATGACCGTGATGGTCCTGCCCTTGGGGTCTTATTTGCTACAATCCTTGGTGCCATGGTTTAAGGTGCATTGTTATTTGCAGCAGCTCTAGGATTTACATCTGCTTGCTTTGCTTTTTTGATTCCGTTTTTATACAACTTACCAATGCCACCTGAAATCCTGCTCGCTGTTTTAATAGGGTTTTTTGTTGGTGTTGTATACGGAACGATAGGCGGACTTGTGAGTGGTGGATTGCATGGGCTAGTTTGGGTTCTAGTACGACATCAGCAGAGCCCATTTCGTTTCATGCTTGTCTCGGGAATTGTCTTTTCCATTCTAATACTAGGAGTCCCTCAGGTTGCTCTTTTATTCTATTTCAATATGTTTGATGAAGGCATCATTCATCTGCCGTTTTTTAGTATGCAATTACTTGGAATATCATTCGCTGCATGGCGATTAAACCTTCGCATCTACAAATACTTGATGACAAAACAATTGATAGAAGAATGACCGATCAACCCGACAATCCGTATACCAGTCCACTGGGCCTCAGTGCAGAAGAAAGTCCCAGGGTTCGTTTGCAGAATCAACAGTATCTAAACCCCATTTCCAAGGGAACGGTAGGTACGGTCTTCTTTGGAATGGTGTCAGGTGCATTTGCGAATGCACTCATGATGGTGCTGACGGCTCCCGCTCTATTATTTCTCCTGATCCTTATGGAAAACTCTAGTGAGCCAGATGAGTTCTTGTTTGTTGTTATCATCCTGTTTGCTATCTATGGAATTATCGTTGGGACAGTCAGTGGTGCGATACATGGAATGGCTTGGCAAGTAATTCAAGATCGCCCCAATCAGTTTGTCCCTATGGTAGCATTAGGAACTGCTTTGTCGATATTATCAATAGAAGGGCCTCAAGTTTTTATGCTAATAGAGAATCAGGATTTAGTAACATTTCTCTGGTTTGGAGCGCAGAGTATTGGAATCTTCGTTGCCGTTTTGTTATTGAATATGAACCTTCGCAAATATGTCTCCTCACGTAATAAATTCAACTAAATGACCGACCAACCCGACAATCCGTTCGCCAGTCCGTTGGGGGCAAGCGAAGGGGAGGCTCGCCCAACCTCTTCGCGGAGGCAGAGTACTATCAGTCCTGTTTCAAGGGGAATGGTAGGCTCGATTTTTATCGGCATGTTCTTAGGTGCAATCTTCTTTGCAATTGCTTTGGGTTTTACGACAGGCGTATTTCTGTTTTTCGTGGCAATAACTGAAGACCCCTATGTCTATCCCAATGGCATCGAATTTATGTTAGGAGGTGCTATCACGGCAGCTTTCTACGGATTCCTTGTTGGAATGATATGCGGTGGTCTTCACGGGATTGCCTGGTATATAGTTCGCCACCAACTCAATTTCTTTGTCCCTATAGTACTTTTGGGATGCGTTATATCAGTCGTTATTGTTGAGGCTCCACAAGCTCTCTTGTTGAATTGGGACCAATCGCTTGCTGTATTTATTTGGTTTGGAATTCAGAGCATCGGAATTTTCATCGCCGTCTATCTATTAAATACGACTATTCGCAATTATTTGCAATCATAGTAAGCTAGGTATATGACCGATCAACCCGAAAATCCGTTTGCCAGTCCTGCCGCCGAGAGTGAGGACGAATATCAGTCTGAACTGAGCGGGGGCGTGAGCCTGGGCCGTTGGGTGATGCTGAGCACAATTAGTGGGGCGTTGTTGTTTGGCACGTATAGTTTTTTATCGACTGCAATTATTCTCGCGGTGCTATATGCCATCGGGATATTTATGGGGCAGGCTAATGTCGCAGATCTTTCATCCATGATTCCTATTTTGGCAGGCTATTTACTTGCAGCCACACTTTACGCAATGGTCGGTGGTCTTGTGACCGGGTTCGTGCATGGGCTGATTTGGTATTGGCAAAGAGATCGAATGAAGCACATTGGGCCGATGGTGATCGCTGGCTCTCTCTTCGCAATCGCTCTACTCTGCGGACCTCTAATTATAGCTGCCATGCTCGGTTGGGTTTTTATGGGATTTGCCTCATTGATCACAATGCTCGTCTGGTCTATCGGTATTTGCATTGCAGTGTGGCGGTTGAATCTAAATATCCGCAAATATTTGTTGTCGAAAGTGGCAGTCGAAGAATCGCATGTCGACGTAAGTAACTGATATTACACTGTTTACGGCGAACAATCGAATCCTCAACCGAACCCTTTCGCATTGACTTGCATCTAATATCTAAGGATACTCTGGGTGTGTCTGTCTCGACTTGTTGGGCCAGATGTCTGTAAATCACTTAGCTACAACAACTTAGACCCTTTCACAGCAGCAGAATAATTACCATGGCGGTTGCCGAAGATTCACAATTAGAGACCTATTGCCTTGAAACGGCAGAAAAAGCGAAAGCGGCTTCTGCTCTGTTGGCTCAAGTCACCGGAGCCCAAAAGAATGCTTGGCTGCTGGAATCTGCCAAAGCTTTACGCGATTCCGAAGAAGCCATTATTGCCGCGAATCAACATGACCTAGAAGCGGCCCCCGGCTATGGATTGACCGATGCTGCGGTAGATCGTTTGCGACTCACGCCGGAGCGGATCGATGGTATTGCGGTGGCGCTAGAAGAAATCGCGGCTCTGGACGATCCGATTGGGAGCGTGATTAGTTCTTCGGTTCGACCGAATGGGCTCGATATTCAAAAGGTCCGTGTCCCGCTTGGCGTTGTGTTTTTCATTTACGAATCACGCCCGAACGTGACTGCCGATGCGGCTGCGATTTGTGTGAAGAGCGGCAACGCGGTGATCTTACGCGGCGGTAAAGAAGCGGTTCATTCTTCAAGGGCGATTGTTGACGTGCTACAGAAGATCGCCGGTAATCATGGAATTCCCAGCGATGCAGTTCAACTGGTGAACACGACTGATCGCGCAGCCGTGGGTCACTTCCTGAATTTAAACGAACAAATTGATGTGGCGATTCCTCGCGGTGGCGAAGGATTAATTCGCCGCGTAGCCAGCGAAGCCACGATGCCGGTGATCAAACATTTCGCTGGCAACTGCCACGTTTACATTGACAAGGCGGCCGATTTAGAGACTGCGGTCAATGTGACTGTCAACTCAAAATGTCATCGCTACGGAGTTTGCAACGCGGCAGAGTCGCTGGTGATTCATCAAGATGTGGTGAAAACGATACTTCCAAAAATTGGTTCCGCTTTGACTGAACAAGGCGTTGAGATTCGTGCCGATCAAGCAGCCTGCCAAGTGTTAAGCAACGCGGTACCTGCCACGGAAGAAGACTTTAGCAGCGAGTACCTGGCACCTGTGATTTCAGTCAAAGTGGTTGAAAGTATTGAGCAAGCGATTGAGCATATTAACCGCTGTAGCTCTGGCCATACTGAAGCGATTATTACGACCAACTTGGCCGCGTCTAAACTGTTTGCTACTTGCATCGATAGTTCGAGCGTGATGATCAACGCCAGTACCCGCTTTAACGATGGTGGCGTGTTTGGCTTGGGTGCTGAGATTGGAATTAGTACCGATAAATTTCATGCCCGTGGCCCTTGCGGCTTAGAGGCATTAACCAGTTATAAATATATTGTGCATGGAGATGGCCAGATTCGATCTTAATTAGGTAGAGCCAACTTTCTACAGCAAGATTATTTCTGGTAGCAAAACGTCAAGGAGTGACAAATGGCCGATAATGTATTAAGCCAAGCCGAAGTTGAGAGCCTGCTCAACGCAATGGAGAGCGGGGACTCCAAGCCTTCGACTACGGTGCAAAGTACGCAAACATCGCAATCGGCAGCCACCAAAGCGCGAGAGAAGATTACGCCGTACGACTTCAAACGCCCTGAACGTGTGGGCAAAGATCAAATGCGTGCGTTGCAATCGATGCACGAAGGCTTTAGCCGGAACTTTGGCGCGGCCCTCTCTGGCTTATTACGCAACATAGTTGAAGTCAAACTAACCAGTGTCGATCAGTTGACCTACAGCGAGTTTGTCTTCAGTTTAGAGAACCCAAGTTGCTTTAATCTGCTGACTGCTAGTCCGCTCGAAGGCAACCTGATTCTCGATATCAATCCATCGATTTTGTATCCCATTATCGACCGCCTGTTGGGTGGCGGTAAAGAAAGCAGCCCGGTCTCTCGTCGACCTTTGACTGAAATTGAACTGACCCTGGTTTCACGAATCACGAACTTGTTTCTTCAAGAAATAAAGGCCGCCTGGGAAAATGTGATTGATCTTGATCTACAAGTTGTTCGGGTTGAAAGCAACCCACAGTTGGTTCAAATTGTGCCTCCGAATGAAGTGGTGGTTCTTACCAGTTTTGAACTGATTACCGGCGATATCCGGGGCATGATGAATTTTTGTATCCCTTACAACTCGATTGAACCGATTAGTGACAAGCTGACCTCGAACACTTGGTTTGCCTACGAAAAAACCGAATCGACGCCCCAGACACGGCTGCAAATAGAAGAACAAATTGATCACTCAATAGTACAAATAAATGCCAAGTTGGCCGAAACAAAAATCACGACCGAAGAGCTACTCGATCTTCGTGTCGGCGACATCATTACCACCGAACATGATGCCCACATGCCGATTGAAGTCAGTGTCAACGGAAGTCTAAAATTCCTGGCAAACCTTGGCGCACATAAAGGCCGTATGGCGATTGAAATAGATCAGACACTAGAGCCCAAGGCCAACAAGTAACGATCTTGCAGAAATCATTTTTGTAAGGGCAGCTAGGCCAAAATGTCTTCGACCACATGGCCATGTACATCGGTCAAGCGGAAGCGGCGGCCTTGGTATTTGAACGTAAGTCGTTCGTGATCAATCCCTAGCAAGTGCAACAGGGTTGCTTGTAGGTCATGCACATGGACAGGGTTTTCTGCGATGTTGTAACCATACGGATCGGTTTCTCCGTAGCTGGTTCCACCTTTCACGCCGCCGCCTGCCATCCACATACTGAAGCATCGCGGATGATGATCTCTACCGAAGTTTGCGCCGGCCAGTTTGCCTTGGCAGTAATTGGTACGCCCAAATTCTCCGCCCCAGATCACTAGTGTGTCTTCCAATAGCCCGCGACGTTTTAAGTCCATCACCAAAGCAGCCGAAGCCTGATCGGTTTCGTTGCATTGTTTTTTAATGCCACCCGGCAAGCTGCCATGTTGATCCCAGCCTTGATGGTAGAGTTGAATAAAGCGAACGCCACGTTCGGCCAAACGACGGGCCATCAAACAGTTCGCAGCAAACGTGCCAGGGTTCTTGGCCGCTTCCCCATACTCTTCAAATACGGAAGCCGGTTCGTCGGCGATGTTCGTTGCTTCAGGAATCGAATCTTGCATACGATAGGCGAGTTCGTATTGGGCGATGCGAGTTTCAATCTGTGAGTCCGGGTTTTTCTCTAACTGCAAGCGATGCAATTTTCCTAGCGTGGCCATCATGCGGCCCCGGCTTTCACGGTCCATTCCTGGTGGACTGCTGAGATACAACACAGGGTCTTTGCCACTGCGGAAACGCACGCCCTGATGTTTGGATGGCAGGAACCCACTGCCCCATAGTCGAGAAACCAGCGGTTGGCCTCCTTTATTTTTCGTGACCATCACCACGAACGAAGGTAAGTTGTCGTTCTCGCTACCGAGCCCATAACTGAGCCACGCCCCGATGCTAGGTCGGCCAGGAAACTGCGAACCTGTTTGAATATGTGTCACGCCAGGCCCATGGTTGATCGCCTCGGTGTGCATTGATCGAATGATGCAAATATCGTCTGCTATTTTTGCCGTGTGAGGCAGCAAATCACTCATCCATTGGCCGCTTTCGCCATGTTGCGCAAACTTAAACGGCGATCCTACAAGCGGCAAGCTCGATTGATTGCCACTCATTCCGGTCAGGCGTTGCCCGCGACGGACCTCATCTGGCAATTGGGTTCCATGCTTCTCATTAAGAACTGGCTTGTGATCAAACAGGTCAATTTGCGAAGGGCCCCCTGCTTGAAACAAAAAGATGACCCGTTTTGCTTTGGGCGCGTGATGTAGTTTTTTCAGAAATGCGGTAGGATCCGATTTCGCATCAGCGGCCGATGCAGAGGCAGGGTTCATCAAATCGGCCAGGGCCATGCTGCCGAGCCCCATGCCCATGGTGCTGAGCAATTGACGACGGCTCATCCCGATTTGAGGTTCAAAGCCGGTGCATTTGTTTTGAATTGGGTTCATCGGATTATTCATTCATTTATCGCAAAGGAAAATAGATTATCGTTTGGTTACGCACTCGTCAAAATTCATCACGGTGTTGGTCACCACCGCCAACGCAGCAACGGCTATCTTGTTCAATTTGGCATCGATGCGAGAATCGCCGTTCTCTAGATATTTTTTGGCCTCATCCGGGTGATCAGTAAAGTGGGCCAGTTCTGAATCGAAAAGTTCACGCAACAGGGTAAGTTCTGGATCGCTCGGTTTTCGAGAGGTTAGCAGGCGGAACATATCGACTAGCTGGGCGTCAATATCCTCTGGATGGCGTTCGATTAATCGTTGTGACAAGACGGTAGCACTCTCAACAAACTGTGGACTGTTCATTAATACAAAAGCCTGA
Source organism: Blastopirellula sp. (assembly GCA_002733575.1). Taxonomy (GTDB): domain Bacteria; phylum Planctomycetota; class Planctomycetia; order Pirellulales; family Pirellulaceae. Next base: position 37,848 of record NVWB01000166.1, read on the forward strand.
AGCGGCGATGAGGTTCGCTCTCTTTGCACGCGGCACACATCCCGTTTCGAGGCATCCAACGTCATCATCGCAGGGGCCGGGCCGGTTCGTTTCCAGTAGGTATACACGCTCCGGCGGTACAGACCTTCGCCTTTGTCTCGCTTCGAGGGTTTAAACGAAACTTCAAGATCATAAGGCCGAACAGGTGCTCCGCCGATTTTGTTGACTAACAACCCGCTCACAGCCAATGCGTTGTCTCGCAACATCTCTGCCGATAATCGATAGGCGGGTGCATGCGATAGCAACAGGTTTTCAGGATCGTTCTGATTTGCCTTGGCAGAAGCAACCGAAGACTGGCAGTAGGTGTTGGACATCACCATTTGTTTGATTAGCCGTTTGACATCCCATCCGTTCTGCATGAAATCAGCGGCAAGCCAATCGAGTAGTTGTGGATGCGTGGGTGGTTTCCCTTGGCTGCCGAAATCTTCCGGCGTGCGAACCAATCCGTTGCCAAAACATATCTGCCAATATCGATTCACGGCCACACGCGCGGTGAGTGGATGCTGGCCACTGGTGAGCCAGTTAGACAGGCCCAATCGATTAGCAGCAACTTGCTCCATCTGCGGAAATGCACTGAGTGTCATCGGCTGCACTGCTTCACTCGGGGCATCGTAGGCTCCACGTACTAAGATGTTCGTGTCACGCGGTTCCGGCAACTCTCGCATGACCATAATTTCTTGTAAGCCATCGGTTTGCTTGCTTCGTTGTTCTCGCAATGTTTGCAGAGCGGCCAAATCAGTGGCAAATTCTGGATTGGCGGTTGCCAAATAATGGGCTTTAAGGTCAGCGGAATTATCTTTGCGTTGATTCTCTCCATTGTGCAACAGACCAACTTCTAGCTTGGTCAGTTGACGATCATAGACTTTGAACTCATCAACTTGTCCGTTGGTGAACCCACGATCACGCATACGCTGGCCAATGGTGATGTTGTCGCCCCCGCCTCCGGTGATGTTTTTGATCAAGTGGTCTTTCACGACTTTTGTTTGTGCCTGTTGGCCATCCACATAAATCTTTAGACCAGCCGCTTTGCTTGAACCATCGTAGGTTACCGTGACATGCTTCCACTGGTTGATGGGCAGTAAGTCTTCTGTAATGACACGGATTGCATTGCCTGGCCAGAAATGAATCAGCGAGGCACTCAGTCGTCCATCTTCAATCATCAGTTGATAGCCGCGGCTACCTGCATCAGTCCAGGCCTTGGAACGATGAAACACAATGGCCCGGTCTTTTACATCCGGCGTGTTCATCCACAGAGAAACGCTAAACGGTTGATACCGGCGAAAGTTGCCCACTTTGAGCCCTATTCCATCGTCGCCCGAAAGCAGAACTCCTTTGCCAACTTTGCCTTCGACCGATTTATTCGCACCATCTTTATGATCTTCAAAATCTAAATGGGCGATTGGTTCTGGAAGCTGGACTTCTGTTTGCGATTCATTCCAGGTTTTGAAATCGCTTGCGTGTTGATTTAAATGATCGGCCAACTTTTTCTCTGCCGCAGATATCTTCTCTTCCAAAGTGGCCAGTTTTTGCTTGGTAGCATCATCCATCATGCGCAATGTGGGTGTGGGCACACTGCTGGTGAAATAGGAATAGAGGCCCGATTCGTCGACACTGTTGAAGTACGCGTAGAGTTGGTAATACTCTTTCTGCGTGATCGGGTCATACTTATGATCATGGCAGCGACAACATTCCATGGTGAGCCCTAGAAACGCCGTGGCAAAAGTTTGCGTTCGGTCGGCCACATACTCCACTCGGAATTCTTCGGCAACAGATCCGCCTTCTACCTTTTGCGGATGTAATCGGTTGAACGTGGTGGCCAAAATGTCATCATCGGTTGCGTTGGGAAGCAAATCACCTGCGATTTGCTTGGTCAGAAATTGATCGTAAGGCAGGTTTTGGTTGAATGCCCGAATGACCCAATCTCGCCACGGCCAAACATACCGATCCCGGTCGACCTGGTATCCATACGTGTCACTATAGCGGGCCACATCTAGCCAGTCGGAAGCCATCCGTTCGCCAAACTTTTCGGACTGCAACAATCGGTCGATTAGTTTTTCGTAAGCGTTATCAGAACTGTCTGCCAGAAACGCATCGATTTCTTCCAAGCTGGGTGGCAAGCCGGTTAAGTCAAACGTGACGCGGCGAATCAATTTCTCTTTGCTTGCCTGCTGCTGTGGAGAGAGCCCTGAGTTTTTCAATCGGTTGAACACAAACCGGTCAATCGTGTGGGCCGACCAATCTGAATTATCCACCTTGGGCGGATCAACTTTTTTGATTGGGCCGAACGACCAATGCGTGTCCCAGACGGCACCTTCTTTAATCCACTGTCCGATTAATGCCTTTTCTTTTTCGCTCAACAGAACTTTGAACTTTGCTGGCGGCATGACTTCATCGGGGTCGTCCGACATGATGCGTGAGAAGACTTCGCTTTCATCCACTTCGCCAGGAACAATGGCGTAGTCTTTGGCCGCTTCCTCTAAATCAAGCCGCAAATCGGCCTGGCGGTTTTCACTATCTGGTCCGTGACAAGCATAGCATTTGTCAGACAAAATCGGGCGAATCTGCGAGTTGAAATCAATCTTCTTCGGTTCGGCAGACATGGCTGGCGACCAGCAGAGAACAAGAATGAACGAATAGAAGATTGCGACAGTGCATCGAGTCACGATCAGCACCTCTTTAGGAAATCAATGTTTTTGGAAAGGCAGGTTGCATATCAGGTGGGGCCAAGCATCGAGTTAATCGTGCTAGTTCTATTATTATACTCGAAAATTCTGATTTTTGTACCATTGCTCCCATTGTTGAGATCAGCAGAATAATTCAAAATTCAATAGGAACAGAGAGAACGCACATTTATTGATCGAACTGTGCGAATCCATTTTTGTATTCATCATTCAACCCCTTAACTTATTGCGAGATTTACCTTTGACGCATTTCACGGATCGATTGGCTCAACGTGTTTTGGCATGCAAGACTCCTGCTTTGGTAGGGCTTGACCCTCGCATTGACCAACTACCGGCCCCCATTCGCCCATCAGCCGGCGGCGATGCGTCTTTAGAAGATCAGGCCAACGCCTATCAGGTTTTCTGCGAAGGCATTATTGATGTCGTGGCCGGGCTTGTGCCAGCGGTTAAACCCCAGGCCGCCTTCTTCGAGCAACTCGGCCCCTTGGGAATGGTGGCGCTAGGGAACGTGATCAACTACGCCAAGCAAAAAGATTTACTGGTGGTGTTAGATGGCAAACGCAATGACATCGGCTCCACCGCCACTGCTTATGCCAAAGGCATGCTGGGGCCAGACAGTCCCTGGGGTGCCGATAGTTTGACCGTGAGCCCTTATTTGGGCGATGACAGTTTGCAGCCATTTATTGATGTTTGCAACGAAACGGACTCCGGCATTTATGTGTTGGTGAAAACCTCGAACCCTGGCGGCAAGATGCTGCAAGATTTAGAAGCCGATGGCTAAACCCTCTATCGACACGTGGCCGACTATGTCGAACAAGCCTCGGCGGCCACCAAAGGCGAATATGGGTACGGAGTGGTTGGGGCCGTTGTTGGGGCGACCTACCCTGAACAGTTATCTGAATTACGCGCTGCGATGCCTAGCACGTGGTTTCTCGTGCCAGGCTTTGGCAGCCAAGGTGGCGGAGCGGCCGATGTGGCTGGTGCGTTTGACGAGCGAGGGCTGGGGGCAATCATCAATAACTCACGTGGCATCATCTTTGCCCACGCCAAAGCCCCGTATGCTGAGAAGTTTGGCGACACCCGCTGGCAAGAAGCGGTGGAAGCGGCAACCTTAGAAATGATCCAACAACTCAAAGACGGAACTACCGCAGGAAATTTGTAAGAAACCTTACGGACTTCCCGGCATCAGAAGAGGACAATGCCTAATTGACTCAGCAAACTCTGGTGCATAGATGAACGATCAACCACAGAACGAAAATCCCTACGATGCTCCGCAAACGGAGGAGATGGTCGCAGATGATAGTGGGCAACCAGGCCGATCCTCGCTAGGAATCAAGTTGGGCGTTTTTGCTGTTATTGCTCTGCTGGTAGGTGGCTTGTATTGGTTTTTTGGGGATTACCTGCAACTCGAATATCTGGCCGAACAAGAATCGAGCCTACGCACCTTCTTTCAACAGAACCCGGCCTTAACTTACACGGTTGCGTTTCTGTTGTATGTTGCGGTCACCGGGCTCTCGCTGCCAGGGGCAGCCGGAATGACGTTGGTCTATGGCTGGCTGTTTCCACTGGTTCCAGCGTTTATTCTAATCAGCTTCGCCTCGACCAGTGGGGCGACGTTGGCATTCCTATTAAGCCGCTATCTGTTTCGTGATGCGATTCAAAATCGGTTTGGCGAACAACTGGCCAAGTTCAACACCGCATTAGAAAAAGAGGGGGCCTTCTATCTGTTCACGTTACGATTGATCCCCGCTGCCCCGTTCTTTGTCATCAACGCGGTGATGGGGCTCACCCCGATGCGGACCAAAACCTACTGGTGGGTCAGCCAGCTCGGCATGCTCCCCGGCACCGCAGTCTATGTTTACGCTGGCAATTCGATACCCTCACTACAAACCATCGCCGATGACGGAGCCAGTGGAATTGTCTCTATACAGTTGCTGATAGCCTTTGCGGTACTAGGGTTGTTTCCACTGGTCGTGAAGAAGCTGTTTGGGCAGTTCAGCAAAAAATAATCGTAGTCGACGGTGTTTCAGAATCATACGCATTCGGAACGCCATCAGTGTGGCTGTAGGCCATCGGAGGAGCAACTGAGTCGCCGAGCACAAATGTGTAGACTTTGCAACGATTTATATTGCATACGTTTTCAAATCTAGCCACAGAGGACACAGAAATCAGAGAGAAAAATCTGAATCCAAACTCTCTGTGTCCTCCGTGCCCTCTGTGTTTAA
>NVWB01000167.1 GCA_002733575.1 Blastopirellula sp.
ATGATGCGGTTTGCCGAGTTGTTCCCAGGGTAGACGATGACGCCTATGAAATAGCTTCAATGAGGCCGCGGTATTTCGACCGCGGAAAGACCGTGAACGTAAGTCATTAAATAGCAAGGGGCTAAATTAGCTTTTGCGAGTGGCTGGGGGCTTTGGTCAATGCTTGGCATGAAATTCAATTCCTTGGTTGTCCTATCCCTATGACTGAAAACGGTTTAAGGGCTTGCGAGCAGTGCCGGGGTTTTTGAAGGCACCTCGCTGCTCGCGTCTTTGTTTGATGTTTTTTTTGTTCTCCTTTAAAAGGGTTGAGGAAATTCAATTGTCTCTTAGCGTGTTGTAAAAACAGGATACTCAAGAATTTCGCCAGTGAGAACTCTGGCGAGTAGCCGGGTCTGTATTTCAAGCATACGGCGATAGTTGACACGATACCCAAAAAGTGGGTGTGTGACCAGTGTGTCCATCCGTTTTTCGTAGGCGCGGAAGAACGCTTTGCGGCCGTTGGGAGTCAGTGCCACCGCGTTTCCGGCTCGCACAAAATCTTTGTCGGTCACCATGCGCGTGTTGATTGCCGAAAGGACGGCGGAATCGGCAATCAGGGGACGAAAAGGTTCCATGAGATCAAGAGCGAGTGAGGCTCTGCCGAACCTGGGTTGATGATAAAATCCGAGGTAAGGATCGAGCCCTACCGCTTGAGCAACGATGGTGAGATCTTTCGCTAACATGCTATAGGCAAGGGAAAGCAAAGCGTTGACTGGGTCGCGTGGTGGACGCCTATTTCTTTTGCTGAAGTCGAACGTTTTGAAGGAACTGTTGACATCGGTGCCGCCGAAGGGTTCTTCTTCAGATTTAATCATGCCTGCGAAGTTTTGAAAGTAAACTCTGGCGGCGTTTCCTTCGATGCTAAGCAGCTCTTCTTCCTTCTCATCAACATGCTTGTGTGCGATGGAGCCTTCAACCGTTTCCTGATTATCTGCGAACAGACTTTCGACATACTCGTAGTAGAAGAGCCGAGGACAATAAACGAATTCGTTGATCATACGCGCAGGTAAATAGTTTGCTTGTTCTGCTTGATTCGAGGTAATCATGATGGGTTCCTAAACAACAATGCAAGGGGCCAGAAGGGGCGTGTAGGGTTTGCCGATCGCACTGATGGCTTGTTCGCCTCGTCCTTCGGAGGGACCGAGATTTATGAAAAGAACTTGATCTTCACTGTGCTTAATGATCGCATTTAGCTCGTGCTGGCATTTTGCCAAATCGATTGGATTAAGCTGGCACTCGAACACGGAGTATTGCAGATGATCTCCGTAGTTGCGTACTAAACGAAAAACTTTTCGCAAGCGTTTATCGTTGCAGATGTCGTAGGTAACAAGGTAGGTGTTTCGCATCGTCGGCCCTCTTTGATGAAACAAGAGAAAGGCCATCCATGGTGAAATTTTCTGACGCGATTCTTCCAACGCAAACAGGGGAATCGTACTTCTCTAGGCTACTTCTGGCCAAACCACAAAGCAAGCATAAAATAGGTGGCACGCAAAACCTTAATTAACTAGTTGGTAATACGCTTATTTACCCAAGCATGTGCCGGCTGGCAGGCATCAACCAACCGGCACAATTCCTCAGACAATGCCTATTCCCAGCTTGTATCACTCAATAATATGGTTTCAATTGTCAATGAACAAAACGTGTGCTACGCAATTAGCGAATTTCTCTTGGGAACAAAGTTGCCTTTGCTTTGGGAGCATGTTTTTTACAAGGACGAATCAATAGCGGCCATCAAGCCCAAGCCGCAATGCCGACCGGCACCTATCACTAAAGGGCCGGGTACTTCTAGGCCGTCGTTGAATTGAAGTTTTAGGTGTACGGCCGTTTGGCTAAGTAAATGCTTCGGGCGGATATAGCCAGTGAGTTTTTTATTCTTATCGTACTTGTGTGCAGTGAGCGACTTAGGCCACCACGAGATGGCTCGCCACTCGAATGTACATGGTTGGTCAATGCCTGATTGCCGCAACGCTTTTTCGATTAGTTTAATGGTCTTCGCCGGTTTATGGTCGTTATGGCCAGGTAGAATCACCGGCGTGAGGCTGGCCCAGGTGCTGGCCTTGCAAGTGTTACAGGCAGCCACATTGTCGCGGTAAGCACGGATAAGTGTTGGAGGCGGATTGGGCTGTTTATTTTTCTCTTTGTCTTCGTAGAAACCAAACTCGTCACCGCGTTTAGGCTTGAGTTGTTGCCCAGCAAGTCGCCTTGCCAGATGTTCCAGCCATTGATCATCGCCGACCGGGGCAGAGATCATTACCCGCCGCACTGCTTGATCTGCATGAGGGTGACCAATCGACGGCAACGGCAGGTACGAAAACTGACGATGTTCACCCGCGTAATCTCTAGCGTGACCAGCAACATACCGATCCACCCACTCGTCGACGTTCTCAACATCTCGCGGTGGTGAAGTTTTCATCGCCTCAATCGCCAAATGCCGCACCATTCCAGTGAGATGGATCAGCTTGCGTTGAGGGTATTGGTGGAATTTGTTATTGTCGTTGCGGAGTTCAAAGATGATGGCAGGGTGCTTTGACGTTACATCATCACACGACTTATATGCAACCTTGCGAAAAACGCTAGGACGACGTGGGGCCTGGTAGTATTTTCCGCTTATACATTTTAATGCTGAATCGTGAACATTACGAAGATCCTGAAGAGTTCCGTTGGCCGGACAACGCAAAGTTTTTTTAGATGGAGCGGGCACCCAATGTTGTGTTCCTTTAACAGGTATAAAGTCTTTCGTTTCAATGATCTCTGCACTAGCAGCGACTAAATCAATTCCCCAGCCAACTGCCGAGACCAATCGGGCATGATGGATAATACTATCTGCTAAAGCTTGATCTTCTTTGCGAATTGACCAGAGATATTGCACTGTAGTCGAATCTCCAAGAATACGAGTTGGACGAGCAACTTTGCTAGTTAATCGGGATTGTCGCTCAAACTTTTTTAAAACATCAGCATCGTTATTTGGAACGAAAAACTCAATTGTTTGCGAATCAGTCGTATGAGGAGTGAAGATGTCGGGTGGGGCAAGCCCTTCGAACCATTTAAATTCCTCCTCGGCATCGCAACCATTTCGAGCAGCAGCGCATAGTATTGCCTGATACACTCGGTGCGGCGAAGGTGGCCATTCGGGGCCATCGTCCCCTTGACCATGGTACAGATCATCGAGAAATGTGATTGACAAAGATAGCATTGTACTCATGGCTTATTTCTTTTTCTTCTTTAGAGAATCCCCTGCTTTTTTCGCATCAAAATCTACGACGCGATCCTTCGCAATTCCAAAGTCTTTAGTAGTCGCCTTGGCGAATTCCAGTGCGTCATTGTGATTTAGCTCAAAGGATTCTCGTTCTCCGCTGCAAGCGACCTGTTCCCAGGTTGCAGGGTTGTTGAGATCGGCAGTTAATTCACATCCCATTCTCAGAAGAGCTTCTTGCGGAGCGGTGAACATGACAAGCGAAAGACCGAGTATGTAACGGCGTATCGTTAAAGTGGCATCGTCACTTTCAGCACGTATTGCACGCAAGGCGGAGAGACTTAGTACGGCCTCACGTATAACTAGACTATCGTCACACAAAAGAACGCCGCCTGGTGCTTTGGAATCAAGAGCTCCTGCTAACCCTTCAGTGGATGCTTTTCTATCACCATCTCCGCCACCTATGCCGATATCTCCATAGTTAATCGCTGGAAAAAAGGTGGCTGAACGGGTGAGTTCGCGTACATTCAATGCCCGAATTGTTGAACGAACCACTCGAGGCAATTTAACATATGTACCACGCGAATCCCACACGCCGAACACAAGTGAGGTAGGAGCCAAGCGAGCCAGAGATTCGTAATTACCCGATTTCACATTCAAAAATGCCTCTTTAATGTCGCCAAGCAATTCCGAACAGCGGACAACCGCATCCGCAATTCGATGACCAGCGTCAAAAAGATGGACCATCTGTTCTGTCTCTTTTGTCTTGACACGAATCTGAATTTTCGGAACCAAATCCGAATAGGGCTTTTGCTTAAAGAGTGGCTCCATGCGATTCGCCTGTGAACCCACGCTGTCGATAACACAGACATTCTTTCCCTCTTTTTCATCGCCAAGCGTATCGATGTTGTAACCAACATCTGCAAAGGTTGGTGGATAGATTATCGCGTCGCTGCCTTCAACAGGCTTGAGTGGTTGTCGCATGACAATGGCCGCAATATTTGGACCAGTCAAAAGGTCGTCGAAATGGTCTGACTTGAATAGACTCATAATTATTTTCCTTCTAGTGCGTATGTAAAATAGCGGTTCATTAGCCCTCGTTGGGCAAGTTCAAATGAATAAAAAGTTGTCTTCGCAGATGATAGCATTTGACCTGCTGCGGGAATCAACTGACTTGGCAGTGGTGAATTCCAAGTTGTGTAATACCATCGCTTCTTAAGAAACGATGGTCGAATTCTCTGTAACCCTATTCCTGCTAAAAACTCAACTAATGGAAATGTTGCCACAGTAAAACTCTGATCGTTAGGCGAAAAACCAGCACCTTGCGCAGTCCAGGAGGATCGGGGGTCCACGGATAATCGCCCTGTCATCTTCGCGGCAAAGCTAAACCCAGAATTTAAGTCTCCTGAATTTACACTCTCTGAACAAAGTGACGACAACAAGCTGTACGATGTTCCGCGTCCCCAAGTCCGTAGTGATGGAGTGAAAACAACCTTTGACCACCAGTCAATACGGAGTTCGCAAATGCCTGCTAGATTTATAATAATCGGACTGGCAGAGTCGTTTTCGTCGGTTGCCTTGAAGGTCGTTTTCCGAAAAACCTCCATGAATCGCTCATTGACACTTTCTTGCGATTGTCCAGAAACGTGTAGTAAAAACTCCCCTTCTTCAAACCACCCTTCGGCTCCTGGCCATAGGCGATCAGCTAACTCTAGTAGCCCGCAGCAGGCGAAGAATTGGCCGGGGTTGGTGAGATCGACTTTCACTCGAATGCTGGGTTCGGGGTTGTTCATGATCGAATCTCCTTGGTTGTTTTTGCAGACTCGGATGGTTCAACTTTGGATGGTTCATTACTGGCGGACCAGTCGGCGGCGCGGAGGAGCGACTCTAAATAGGCGAGGCCCCAGCGGCCGTATTTGCGTTGCAGCTTGGCAAAGCGGCGTGGGGTTTCTAACGCTTGCTCGTCTGCTTGTGATTGAGGACGGTCGGGGTCGATTGTTCGTTCAGGCGGAAAATGCGGACGGGCGTAGCCATGGTGCGCGGCGATCAAGTGCAAAACTAACTCTTGCATATCGTCACTCAATTTCTTGAACTCGGCAAAGTGTTCTTGCTCGGGGTCGAGCACATCAAGCAGTGAACCGAATTCATGGCGATAGTGAGGGCAGCAATTCTTTCTCTTCCACCGTTTCCCCGTTTCGGGGTCTTTTCCCGACTTAGCGTGCCAATCGGTAGGACTCGGATTGCCGATGGATCGTTGCCATTGCACCCGTTTTTTCCCCAGATCATGAAATTCAGCAGCAAGGATAATCGCCTGCTTGAGTTCATCGAATGCTTGGGGCCAGTTTAATGCTTCAACGATTTCTTCTGCTCGATCAACGACATCCTTCGTGTGGTGCTGCCAAGTGATTGGTTCGGTCGATGCTTGATTAGAGTCCTCTACGTTGCGGGGCAGTATATACCAACGCCAATCACGTTTTTTGCTAGATCCTTCGCTCGATTCATCATCCGCTTCGTCGACGGAATCAAATTCGCCGGCATTGGGGTTGAGGTCGATGGAGCGTCTTAGAGTCATTTCCTTTAGATCAACTCCTTCCGGCGGTTGTGCATCATCCCATAAACGAATACGTCGCTGCACACTTTCCTCACCAAACCACTGGTCGGCCACATCGTCTGCAGAATCAGCTTTGCCGTCAAGCAAGCCGCCGTTCAGTCCTCCTGCCTGTGGAGATAAAAGGACGGTCTTTCCGTTGATGCGATCTTTCTTGTTTTTGTCGGCAAGTTCCTCTAATGACATGGCCTCGATAGCACCACGTTCACCAACAAGCCAAACCCGACTCTCAGGATGACGCTTGGCAAGAATTTGAAGTTTATCGAACACCCTCTTGCTCGTATCTCGCAATAGCTCATGTGCCTTGAGCGGGTAAGCTTCGAGCAAATCTTGCGGCTTATAACTTTCAAGCAAATCGCCAGTGATGATTTCCACTTCCTCTCGCCAAGCAACCTGGGTTTGCGGCAGATCCCATTCGCTCACCCCATGTAGATAGGGTTCAACTGGTGGTCGCCCTGGCATTTTGTCTCGAATCGTCGTGAGTGACCACGCATCGAACAGAATATCGGTGGCAGGCAAGATGGTAGGCTCAGGCGAAAAAGCAGCATGCCGATCTTGTTCAACGAGTTTCTCCAACGCTGCCGGACTGGCATCGCCGTTGAGTTGCGTTAGAAGTTTCAATGTTTGCTGACGACGATCATCGAATTCGCTGATTTTTACTTCAAACGATTCCTGATGCACTACGTCAATGCGTGTATCGTCGCAATCGCCAAATCGATTGACTCGACCGAATCGTTGGGCCATGCTGTCAAACGTGGAGAGATCGCAGACCAAATGAGCAGCCGAGATATTCACTCCAACCTCGCCGGCGCTGGTGCAAACAAGATAGACGGTATCGTTACCGGCATCTCGATTCGAATCATGCAGGAATCGCTGGAAGACCGGTGTCTTAACTAGATCGTCTCGCTCTAGCCCGCGAAGTGTGCCGGTTAGCGATTCGATATTTTCAGGCAGTTTGTCTTTCTTTAACGCCTTGGTGATCCCATCGACAATCTTCTCAACATGCTCGACCTTGTGAGCAAATACTAATACCGCTTTGTTAGATTCTTTATACGCCAACGCACGATTGACGATTTCATTCACCAGATTCTTTTCGTCGTCAATGGAATGCAGTACAAGCTTCTTCGTCGCTTCAATTCGTTTCTTGACTATTTCATGCTCGTAATCTTTCTCAGACAACCTCAGAATGTTGTCTTTGACGCTAGTCGAATCTTCTTTCAATGTGCTCCGAATTGTCGCTGACAGCGCCATTACCCTCAGTTTCGGCCAAGGCAGATCTTCGACACATTCACCTGCGTGTTGCTCTTCTTGGATTTTCTCCACTAATTTTTGAAACGCTGGTTCAAGATGGGCCTCGTCATGCACAAGCAGTGCATCCTGTCCGAGGAATCCGGCATGAAGCGGTTTAGATTTGTAGCCTATCCGGTATCCACTAAATAATAGACGACTACCGATCATATCGACCGTGCCACAAATGACCGCTCGTCGTGATGGGTCCGCAGACCATGTTTGATTATCGGAAAACTGCCCTCGCAACGTACTGATTGCTAGAGAACCAAGGCGTGCTTCTAAGCCTGGGTTTCCTTCCAGATTGCGACGGATTTTCTCAACTTCATCAGTCGTCTGATCTACCACGGTACGCCGATTGACTACATACACTAGGCGACGTGGCATTTTGCCTGGCCTGTTTGCCAAGGCAATAAGCCAGATGGCGATGACGTTTGTCTTGCCTAGACCTGTGGGTATCGCAGCGATTGCCGGGATATTATTTTCACTGTCTGAAATGAATCGTTCATAAAGATTCACTTGCCAAGGGAAAGGTGAATGACCAGTTAAAATTTTAAATGTCTCTTGAAATGGGTCTGTCATGCTCGAAGTCTCCATTTTATCGGCAAGCACCATACTAGACCAATTGACCAGTCTGACCTTCTCTTGGAAGCCCGATGAATTAGCCAAACTCTCAGTTTTTTATCCATGCCAGCTGGAATCCGAATCAGCCGATTGGTAGGAGTCGCTTGACTTTGAGCCAATTCAACCTGCCAGGGATGTGGCTCGGCCCCGTCAAGGCAATCGGCGAAGAGATTATGAATACTCATGAAACTAGATTTCTTTGAGTTTGAACAAACAGACGCATAAAATACTCCGTATGGATACGAGCATACTACTCGTGCAGCAACTATTCAATCAGAGGGGTATGGGTGTATCTACAGGGAGAGGGCAGACCACCCGAACAACAAAAAACCAGTAGCCACAATGCCTGAGACCCAATGTACGGAGGGCGAATGATACCTTTGGTCACTCTCGATTGTTTTTTGTAAATTAGCCCGCCTTTTCTTTCCGGATGGCCTTTGAAATAGCCTTTTTCTTTCGCAACCCCATTAGTCCCCACAAGATATTTTGTTCATCGTTGCAATGGCAAACCGGCCTTGCCAATGCTAAGAATTCTTCACGAAGGGAGGGATTGCAGATCATACGATCAATCGAACCGAGTTGTGCTTGCTTGAAAATCGGCTCCAACAGTCAATTAATGCTTGTGAGTTCATTTTGCTAATGTAGATAGCAGTTGAATAGCGTAGAGGAGCGGTGGAATCGCGGTTGAGATTTGCAGCGCACATTTGAACACTTGTCGTGAAGTGAGATACTAGACAGTTTTGGTCGATTCCTCTTTCACGGTAAGTACGGGTTAAAAAACGTAGATGAGGCTGGCTAAGACTTTGAGCTTAAGCCACTACTGGAATCTCAAAGCAAGATAGTTTACATTCTCAAGAATGCAAACGATAAGAGAGGTTTCATGGATCCCCTTGATTTACGCTTGGCATTGTAAATCCGGATACAACACACACTCACTATTCTGCTGCAATGTCCTCTTAATTAACAAGTGCAATTCATCCTAGTCAGTTAAGCTTACTCTTATGAAAACAAGTAAATCTTCAGGCGGGCACAAGCCTGCTGATATCCGTAATTGGATTACCAACCAGCCAAGTAAGCAGCGGACTCAGCTAAGATCTGCACTCCGTGGATTACGCAAAGCGTTCAAAGAGAAAAGTTCCACCGATCTTCTGTGGTGGCATGAAGTTGGTACTTACGTCAATGAGTTCTTTCCCACCGGGAAACGACAGTATGGAACGAACATGACGGAACTCCTGGCAAGCGAACTCACAAAAGACGGCCCCAAGGCAATAACGCGAATTTCCAATGACTTATGGCAAGCTCGGAAGATTGCCAGAAACCTTACAAAGCAAGAGGCTAAGAACTGGACTAAAAAGCAGAAGACCAAATCGCTGTCCGCGAATCACTTCTACATATTGGTTTCGGTTGAAGACAAAGATCAGCGCAACAAGCTGCATGAGCAGTGCCTGCAAGATGGTTGGAGCATTGTTCGTCTGCGGGCTGAAGTGCAAAACTTGTTTGGTCATAAACGGAGCCGTGGTGGTAGAAAACCTCAGCCGCGTGAAATTCCATTGCCGATGGTCGCGTTACAGGAAATTCAGATTCAAGCTCGCCGCTGGATGGCAAATCACGAAGTCTGGTTTGCCGGCAAGAAGGCATCTTTCCATGATGTCAGCCAGATAATACAGTCCGCTGAGATGCATCAGAACTTGAGGGAGACTATAGGAGCACTCTCAAAGATGAATCGTGCTGTGGGCGATAGCCTGGATACTTTAATGCAAATCCAGAGCCACATCGAAGGCGAATAGCCGAGCGGCGGTTAGGAAGTATCGGGAAAATCGTCGAAAGCCGGATTCTGTGATGGCGGAATGCTAGAATCGACAACATTCGATGCTCGAAAATGTTCCAGGCTGAATTCAAATGGGAAATGTGAGATTGATATTGCTGAGTTCGATAAAAATTACTTGAAAGGCCACTTACCTTTTGTGATCACCAGCTACAACGAGAGCACACTTCAGATGCAATTGCCGCACGGTGTACTAGCCCAGTGACTTTCGGTGGTCCATTTAAGCGATTCTCAATCCTCACAAAGATGTGGTTATCATCCTTAAAGGGGAAATCAAACCATTCGAGGCGGTTGATCAATTATGATGCTTGTAATTTGAACTGCCATACACGACGAATTCACTCATAACGGTCAAGCATAATGCTGGTTTATTCGTTGAATATCTTAACGATCACACACTATTGCAACTGGTATGTCTAGTGGTAGTATGTTCACGATGCACATCTTTAGTTGTATTGCTCAGACCATCTCTAGGCCTGTCATAGTGCCGGTGCTGCTGCCGAAGGTGTCGATCTCCAGTCCCAGACGCTGCAGCATTGAGACGAAGAGGTTGGGCAGAGGGTAATTGAGCTCTTGGTTGAAGGCGAGGTGCTGCCCGTGCTTGAAGCCGCCGCCTGCCAGGATAATCGGCATGTTGCGGTTGTCGTGATTGTTGGCATTGCCTAGCGTTGATCCCAGAAACACCATGGTGTTGTCCAGCAGAGAATCGCCCCCTTCCTGGCTCTCGTTTAGCTTTCTGAGGAAGCCGCCGAACTCCCGCATGATTGCCGATTCGACGATCGCCAGTTGCTTGAGCTTTGATTCGTCTTTGCCGTGATGCGACAGCATGTGGTAATCGGTATCGACTCCCGAAATAACGGGCACGGCGTTCATTCCCGGGTCGTACAGAGTGAGGAATCGCGTGGAGTCAGTCTGGATGGCCAGGTGCATCATGTCGTACATCAGCCGCGTTCGTTCGAGCATCTGTAGCCGGTCAAGTTGATCTTTGGGCGGCTTCACGTCGACGCTCGGTTTGGGACGGGCTGCCCACTGCTCCGCTTTGTGCAGTTGCGTCTCGGCTTCACGGACGGCCGTGAAGTACTGGTCGAGCTTCTGCCGGTCGAGTTGACCGAGCCGTTGCGACATCCGTTTGGCCTGGCCCTGGACGACGTCCAGAACGCTTTGGCCCTCTTGCAAGCATTTGACCTGCTTCGCCTTCTCTTTCGGATTGCCTTCGAGGAAGAGCTGCGCGAAGACGCGCGACGGTCTCCCCTCAGCCGGAAGTTCTACACCCGAGCGGGAATACGAGAGCCCCGTGCTGGCAATCGTCAGGGGCAGAGAGGCCAGTCGCGTTTCTCGACCGAGTTGCTCGGCTGCAAGCTGATCGAGCGAGATTGTGTTCTTGAATCCGGCACCGGTGGGATTCTTCGCGCACGACAGGAACGATTTATGCGCCAGATGGCCACCTCCGACGGAAGGATGCGAGGTTCCCGTGATGACGGTGAAGTCGTCGCGGAACTCGCCGATCTCCTTCAGGTAGTGGCTCAACTCATAATCTCGGCCTACCTTCGTGGGATTGAAGTTCTGCGCGTGAAAGCCAAAAGCAATGTTGATTGCAACCATACGCCGCTTCACTGCGGGGGTAGCCGCATTCGCGCGAGGCTGCATCGCATTCAAGAACGGTAAGCCGATGGCGACACCCGATGATCGCAGAAACGTTCGTCGTGAAAGCATAATGATCTTTCTCAATGTGGAGGAGCTGGTTTGTGAAACTTCAATCGTGACTGTCGTATTGTGTCTCTTGCTTACGCATTTCCAGACCGACTGTAGTATTAGGGTCGGTGAAACGTGGGGCTCTGAACGATCTCGTGTACGAGAGAACGCAAGCCGTAATGTTGGTTGCTCACTTTCGCGACAATTTCCTTAATGGCCGGGCGGTCAGAGAACCCAACGGTCCGTCCCATGGAGTACGTCAGCAGCTTCTTGGTCAATCCCGCAGTGATTTGGTCGGCGTCGTCCGCAAGCAATTCCTTGAACCGTCGAATGTCGCTAAACGGGCGGCCGTCGGGTGTCTGCCCCGTGGCATCGACGGGCCGTCCGAGTTTGTAGCTGACCCAGTCATGCGTGAACGGAGCTCGTTTGATATCGGGACGACGTCCCTCGCCGAGCGTGCGGTAGTCGTCCTGCCATCCGCCGATGACGTCGAAGTTTTCCAGAGCGAATCCTGCCGGGTCGATGAGCACATGGCAGACAGCACATGTATCTACGTTTCGGTGTTTGGCGAGCTGCTCGCGGATCGTCGTTGCGCCGCGAATATCGGGTTCGACGGTGGGAGTATTCGGCGGTGGCGGCGGGACCGGTGTGCCCATGATGTTCTCCAGTACCCAGATTCCGCGAATAACTGGTGATGAGTTCGAGCCGTTCGCGGTGACTTTGAGAATACTCGCTTGCGTCATGATGCCGCCACGGACACTGTCCGCCGGCAACGTCACCTTGCGAAACCCCTGTCCCTCAACGCCGTCGATGCCGTAGTGCTTGGCCAATCGCTCGTTGACGATCAAAAAATCGGAATCGACAATGTTCATCACACTCAAGTCCTCGCGCAACATCTCCTGAAAGAATTGTTGTGTCTCTTCGACCATGGAGATCTTCAGCAACTCGTCGAACTCGGGATACAACTTCTGGTCGGGCGTGGTGAAATCGATATCCTTCAAACTGAGCCACTGGGCCGTGAAATTTACAGTAAAGGCTTTTGCCTTTGGGGAATTGAGTAAACGATCAACCTGCCCGCGTAGGACCATCGGGTCGTCGAGCTTTCCCTCAACCGCCAGGGACAGCAACTCCTCATCGGGCATCGAACTCCAGAGGAAGTATGACAGTCGTGAAGCCAATGCATGCTGGCTGATGACATCATCTCCCGGCTCTTCGAGGAACAGGAATTCCGGTGAGCAGAGCACCGCCTTGAGGGCTAAACGCAATGCCGCCTCGAACGAGCCTCCGCCGTCCAATTCGGATTTGGCAAGACTAAGGAAGGGGGCAACTTCGCCCGTATCGACTGGTCGGCGGAATGCGCGAGGCAGGACTCTTTCGAGGATCACTTTGACATCAGTCACCATGCCTGTCTTAGGATCGACTTCGCCCATCAAGCGGGATCGGCTGACAGGTGGCCATTCTTCTATGGGCCCTTCGATCGTGATATCCCCGATCTCAAGCCCCGGATTCGGATAGGTGTTCGCATCTTTTCGAGTGTCTTCGGTCCCATAGCACTTGGGCAGAAATGTACCGTTCGGTTCTACCAGACGATCTTCAAACTCAACCGTTGTCCATTTTTCGGGAGGGATATCATAGTAGCCAACCAGATGCTTCTCGCGTCTGCCGACTATCGTGTCGCCGCCATAGATGCGCAGAGTCACGGGCTCTTTGCTCTGGATCGCCCGGACACGGACCTTCACGTGGTACGTTCCCGCAGGCGCACGCAAGCGGGCAAAGTTGACGAGGTTAGACGGGCAGTATCTCGACTGAAAGATGACAACGCCGTCCTTTGTCTTTCGGAACATCTTTCCGAAATAATTCGCAATAAACGAATTTCCAAGGTGGTCTTTTTGGTCCAGGAGGTTCGTCTCGTGCCGAATGTATTTGGGCTTGGTGGGCGGGCCGAATACGGCATCCAGCGTGGCATCGGCAGCTCGCAGATACGCTTGCATCGCTTCCGCAGAAACTGCCAGCCCTTCGCCCACATTATCGAACCCGTCGGTCGTCGCATCCTGAGGCAGCATGTTCTTAACTCGTGCCTCAATGCCAAACAGATCACGAACGGTCGCTTCGTACTCGGTTCGGTTAAGTCGTCGCAACACGACGTTGCTGCGTGCCCGATCAGCCCTCGTTAGTGCGGTCGAGAGTGTCTTGATCGCAGCCGATTGTTTCGCACTGGCAATTCGTGGCTCGTCCTGAGGAGGCATTTCGCCTTTGACCATGCGATCATGAACGAGCACCCAATGTCGGGCCGTTTCCCGGTCGCTTAGGTCATCGCCCAGGTCGGCGAGATCGAAGCTACCTTCGGCGTCTTTGCCCTCGTGGCAATCGATGCAGTGCGCCGTCAGCAACGGTTGAAGCTGGCTTTTTAATGCACGGGATTGCCCCAGCGCATTGGGTTGCTCAGCAATGCTGACTGCGACCGTCAAACCGAGCATGATCGCTATGCGACGTAGTTTTTGTATTCTGAACATCGTTTCTAACCTCGTTGTACTAGCCCGGCGAGTTTCGTTGGTTACTCTAATTTGATTCTCAATCCACTTAAAGATGTGACATTATCCATCAAGAAGAACTTATAGCATTCGAGGCTGTCGGTCAATTATAATGTTCTCCTCGATGTTGACGCTACAGGTATGCGTATACCTAACTAGTTAAGTGAGATCACACATAATCAGATGGTATATTCATCGAATTTCTGGGCGAACACGGCCCGCTTGCAACTGAATTAGTGGAAGGATGTTCACGCCGAAGGTCTCTGGGCTAGTACACCATGTCAGGAAGATCCAACAGATGAACTTGGTCAAATAGCAGGTGAGGATCAGTGCAGAGAGCGACTCTGCGTGGGATCAGAATTTCATTACAGCATCAACCGATAGAAGAAGCTGATTGTTTGAAAGCCCCGCGTTAAAGGCTGGTGTTGCTGTCGGATCGTCGCGATCTTGCCAATCCCAGCGAATTTCGGGTCGAAACAACAGGCACTCACAAGGACGTAGTTGCAAGCCCATTGAGAGATTCGTATAAATCCCTGGTGCTGCTGCATTCCCAGAACGAAATCCAGATCCAACAAATCCATCATCGTCACGATAGACTTCAAGTCGCAATCCAGCTGCTAGTTCATCGCAATGTTGATAGATAAGATATTGCGTAACCCCATAGGCTTCTGCATTTTCAATTCCATATGTACTGCTGCCCTGTTGATAAAAATAATCGTGGACCAGTGCATAGGACAGCCTGTCGGTCAGTTCTCGATCAAGACTAAGGGAATAGGTCACACGATTCAGGTTTTCACCTGGGGAATCAGGTCCGGGGTTGCCATCGATATCTTGCCAGTCGGCTCGTTCATCTTGCTCTGGGCCCAAATTGATTGCAAATGTTAGAGCTGTGGCTTCATCTAGTGAAGTCCAAGTAATCCCTCCAGTGTAGCCTAGTTCATTATTGTTGTCCTCCCAAACATCCGACCCACGATGCAAGCCGTGTGACGTTGAAATCTGATCAGAAAGATTAAAAGAAGCTAACACGCCTGTGTGAGAATATGCCGTGATATTGAATCCCATCGACTTTGAATAGAAAAAATCCTCAGTTGCCAATCCGGTTTCGTAACCTACCAGGGCATACCATTTACCAATCCGAAACGTCACACCAGTCCCGATTGGCACGAAAATATCGGCATACAATTGTGGAATAGCCAGTTTGTAGAATCGGTTCGAGCTGTCCGATACAATTTGATCGTCTAGACCTAAAGACTGAAAAAAGAACGCGTCTGTCCCATAGATAATATCGGACTGAAAACCAAGTGAGAGAGAATTGCATTCTGTGTCTACCGCTCTTCCAGCGATTAAGTATAGTTGATTGAGTTGATATTCATTTGCTCGGTCATTTTGCCCGACTGGCCCGTTGTACTTATCGGTCGGATTGTCAGGGTTCCAAGTAAATCCTTGAGCCAACCAACCTTCAATAAACAACCCTGTCTGTTCTGTGAAACTGTCACCCAAAACCCAGCGGTTGAGCCTACCGCAATTGTCTAACTCAGCTTCATAATCAAGACAACTCGGTGTGATAGAAGTACAGATATCTTCAAATTCAATACATGAACGAGGTTCCTGACCATACGCAGACTGTAAAGTAAGCAGGCTCTCTGAATAAAATGAGCCACTAACCACAGCCAATAGCACAATAACCTGAAGTCGAATTCGCCATAGAGATCGCAAAACATCGGTCATCACTGGATTCCTTTCCAAACAAGAGCATTATTAATTGATCTTCGTCCGACGAGACTGAGTTCCTTGAAATGAACACTCAATCGAGCCCTGATGATTGGATGATACTCAATCGCAATTAATACCACTGGTACAACTCACACAATCGTTATTTTTGGACAACAGGAAGAAATTACTATTCAGACAGATCGTCAGAGGGATGTTCAGAATTTCTAGTTGCCGTATAAGCGGAAAGCTCACGTAAGATTTTAGTCAAGTATTGCTGTAATTCAATAAATGTTGACCTCGCATTTTCGAGCGACTTTGATCGGCCCATTTCTTCAAGTCGAAGCGTGAGTTCTTCGACATGAGTCGCTCCGAAAATGCGAAATGAGCCTTTGATTGTATGAGCACTTTGTTGAACTAATGCGTGATCATCCTTCGCGATGGCTTCTTCTAATTGCGATAATAATACGGGACATTCCTCAAAAACAGCTTCGATAACTGTTGCCATTAAATCTTGGTCTTCTTGGACGAATTGCAGAGCAATGTTCCAATCAATCATATTTTGATTTTCCTCATTTGCGCTTGCATTTTCTCTAGGATCTTGTCTGCAACCTGAATTATCCAGATCTGCACTAGACGTTGTTGATGCGTCAGAATGACTTCCTGTGTTTATCAACATTCCTGTGCCTTTTACTGCATGTTTTTTAATCGTTTCAATCAATTGTTCTGTTGTAATTGGCTTCGCAATGTAACCATCCATACCTACTTCCAAACAACGTTCTTGATCTCCTCTCATAGCAGCTGCTGTCATCGCAATAATTGGGATGTGTTGACCAGTGTGCTCTTCTTGTTTTCGTATGACAGTAGTAGCTTCGTACCCGTCCATCACTGGCATATGGATATCCATGAACACGAGGTCAAAGCGTTCACCACTGGATATTAAATCCGTAGCCTCTTTGCCATTGTTGGCAATCACAATGTTATGTCCTCTGAGTAACCCAATCGCCACTTTTTGATTTATAACACCATCCTCAACGAGCAGGATGTCTAGTGGGACTGAAACGTGATATTTGTCTGCATGTTTATCCGTAGTAGAAATCGTTGCTGGCTTTGCATGTCCCAAATCCTCAAGCATCATGTTCTGTAATTCAGATGGAACCACTGGTTTTAATAGAAATCTTGTGATATCCAATTGCCGATATCTCTCAGTGTTTTTCATGTTCATTGCTGAAAGGAGCATCACTAGTCTGCAATCGGCAAGTTCTGTGTCAGCACGTATATATTCAGCGAATTGAAAGCCATTCATCACCGGCAAAGTGTAATCAATCAACACGAATTTGTAGGGCTGCTTTATTTCTAGAGACCGTTTCAGTTCTGCCAACGCGGAAGCCCCATCGCTCATAACAACCGGGGTCATGCCCCAACTCTTCAGGAGCGTGTCTAAGGCATTTCGATTCGTTTGATTGTCATCAACTACTAAGACTGGAAGGCCTGCAAGAGGTTGAACAGTCTGCTCTATGTTTAAATTATTGGTTGGTTGTGTTCCAAAGACTGCCGTGAAGATAAATGTAGTCCCTTGCCCTTCTTCACTCTCTATCCAGATACGACCTCCCATTAACTCGACTAATTGTCGAGAAATTGCAAGGCCAAGTCCTGTGCCTCCAAACTCTCTTGTTGTGGAAGCATCGGCTTGGCTAAAGACGCGGAAGACTTTTTCCTGTTTGTTCTTTGGAATTCCGACTCCTGTGTCTCGAACAGATATTTGTAAGGAGATATCACCCTGGGAAATTCTTTCTCCAACAACATCAATGACAATTCCTCCTTCTTCAGTAAACTTCACAGCGTTCCCAACAAGATTCACAATGATTTGTGCCAAGCGTCCAGGGTCTCCGATAAGATTATCTGGAACATTGGGGTTAAATTGACAGGCAAGTTCCAACCCTTTCTCGGCGGCTTGATTCGTAAGTGACTGAGCAGATCTTGTCACACAATCTCGCAAACTAAAGTTAACAGTCTCCAGTTCTAACTTACCCGCTTCAATTTTTGAAAAATCTAAGATATCGTTGATTAATCGTAATAATGAATTTGCAGAGAGCTGAGCCATACTAAGATACTCTCGCTGCTGCACTGTGAGTTCAGTGCTGGACAGTAGCTCCGACATGCCAATAATCCCATTCATGGGAGTGCGAATTTCGTGACTCATGTTGGCGAGGAATTCACTTTTTGCTTTCGTTGCTTGTTCGGCTGTATCCTTGGCTCGTCGTAATTCGACTTCTGCACGTTCACTTTCAACAATATTTGCACTCAACATCGTAATGATTGATGTGGATGCCAATCCAATAGTGACTACCATACTCAGAAAACCTATCACCAGGAGTCTCGCTCGGGCAATTGCTGCAACCCAATCTTCGGCAGGTAGATCGACTCCGAGAACAGCTTCTACGTTTCCCGCTTCATCGTACATTGGCTCATAAGCACTGATCCAGGTGCCCCATCGATCGGTATAAGGCGTATCATCAAAAGCTGCTTTTCCCGCATAAGCACGATCAAGAAATTCACTCTTCTCGGGCCAGACTTCACCTATCACAGTACGACTTTCTTTTTCACCTTGATAGATTCCATCATGATCGTAATCCGTTTCGGAATCGATAATTAGTATGTTGCCTTCAGGATGTTTGCGAAAAGTGTAGATATCAGTGACAGCGGAATTTAGTTGCAGCCAACTAATTTGCCTATTGATCATTTTTAGATAATGTGTGTCGTCTAATGCTGTGTCGGGGGTGATTTTAGAGTGGCCCATCTCTTGTAATTCATGGGCGTAAGTTGGAGCAAATCCTTCAACTTGTTTGCGTAATCGAACTCGCTCACGGTTGCCAGCATCTTCAACTAAGAACCAACCTAAAACGAGCAGCAAGTTCAGGCAGGCCCAAACCACTATTAAGGTATGGTAGGACTGGACACTACGTCTAAGCCAAACAGAGATGCCTAAGAGAGCAACGATAGAACAGCCTGAAAATAGGACATAATCATAATTGGAAATAAATGGAATCATCACCAACTCCACGACTATGGGAATACTAAGCAATTCATGATACCACTGTTTTTGTTCAAGTGCCAACTATTTGGTGAATCTTCTCGTTATGTACAAAAGAATATTACACTTAAGTGTATTAGCCCAGCGACTTTCGGTGGTTCATTTAAGCGATCATTAATCCACATAAAAATGTGGTAATCTTCTATGGATGAGGGATCATAACAATCTAGCCTGTTGGTCAATTATAATGTCTGAAATCTGAACTGCCATGCGATCATGATGATTGATTCATTGAATCTCTGGGGGATCGCGGCCTGTTTGCAACTGTACTAGAGGAAGGGTGTTCACGACGAAGGTCGCGGGGCTAGTATAGCAGGGCATTGCGAGCCAATGCGTGGGGGAATACAATTACTCAGAGACTTTAAACGGCCTGAGTGCCGAAAAATATTCCACCATCATTACAGGCAATTCGATGCTTAGCCAAGCCGTTCAAGATGCGATCAACGCCCAGATAAACAGCGAGTTTTGCTCGTCCTATTCCTATTTGGGAATGTCGGTTTACTGCGAGCAAGATCAGTTTCTCGGCTGCGCCAAGTGGCTTCGATTACAGAGCCAAGAAGAGAACAGCCACGCCATGCGGCTCTATGACTTCATGATCGCACGGGGTGGCAAAATCGTGCTTCAAGATATAGTCGCCCCACCGACCGATTTTGACTCGATCCCCGACGTCTTCAATCGCGCCCAGGAACAAGAGCAACAGGTGACCGAGCAGATCGACTCGCTGTACGAGTTGGCCTTCAAAGAAAAGGCATTCTCCGCCCTCGTTGAACTTGAATGGTTTATCCAAGAGCAGGTAGAAGAAGAAAAGACCGCCCGCGAAATCGTCCACAAATTCAACTTGCTCAAAGACGATCCTGCCTCGCTCGTGGAACTTGATCGCATTCTTGGCGAGCGTTCCAATGCCGAAGTGGCGTAACCGTCTGTTGAATAAACTGTAATCTCTCGCGACTTGCCTCATGTTAAGACGGGTGGCATTGGCTGCCATTTTTTTGTTTCTTGGTGAGAGTTTGTAGCAGCCAATACTAACCGCCTCAGACCAGTTTGACATCTTGACAGCAAAAAACGATTCTAGAGCCTCTCAGGCGCCTTCTCGCGGACGTGGTGGTTCTCTGCACTCGCCCACTACCAGAATGTAGTTTCTGCTCCCGGATCACACTTTGGCCGAGTATCTATTGATTGACCATTTTGGCGAACTCATGGAATCGGGGAAAAAGCAT
Organism: Blastopirellula sp.; assembly: GCA_002733575.1. Taxonomy (GTDB): domain Bacteria; phylum Planctomycetota; class Planctomycetia; order Pirellulales; family Pirellulaceae. The sequence goes on from NVWB01000167.1 coordinate 19,821, forward strand.
TTTTGTATACAAAACCTTCAACCCGCGTGCCACTTCAAATGGCGATACCACCAAGGGTTTTCCTTGAATTTCGGTCCGTTCCATGTCCAACTACTGAAATTTGCTGGCTGTGCTAAAAATGCCTGCATGCTGGGGGGGTGCACCCTGCTGCAATAGGCAGCACTCCGAGCCAGGAGTGGTTCCAGGCAATTCCCGGTTACCTAAACCTCTCTTTCTTAATCGCTTCAGTTATTAATTTCTGTTTTATTCTTTAATCGCATATGTTTGCTGCTACAATTGCACCTTAAAGCCATGGCAGTTACAGTCTGCACCCTGATTTAATTATACTATTAGCAAAAAATAGATCATAATGAATTCTTATCGATATCATCGACTTCTTCTAAGTTGGATCTGGTTAGTACTACTCACAGATTCAACTTTTGCAGTCGATCAAATTCGCACTTGGAGTGATCAATCAGGTAACTTTCAAATCGAAGCGGAATTGCTCAAATATAAAAATGGAACAGTCTACTTACTCAAGACAGATACCAAGGCTATTAAAATTCCAGCAGCTTCTCTCAGTGAAGCTGATCAAGAGTATCTTAAAGAAGAAGGCGGTCTGTTTTCCAGCAACCCATTGGATTTCGATATTTCTAAAGTTGAAAAGTTGGATCTCTTGACAAGAGGGCTTGAACTGGAAGAGCTACCAAGTGATGGGCCAGTGATGATTACTCAGGAGGAACGAGACATACCATCCCTAGAACCTGATATTCCTGCTGATTTTCCCAGTTTCCAACCATTTGGATTAGTGCTTGGAGAGTTTAAGAGAAATCCAACATTCTCGCGTCCTGTTCTGATTGACCCTGCTCATTCTACCTACGCAGTATCTACTTATGAGGAATACAATAGCCTAAGTGGGCCTGGTATGGGACAAATTTGTCTTGTTCGGCCTGGCGTCACAACACCGAAACTTGTGGTCAACTCTGGGAGTGCAATCAAGTTAGTGGATCACCATATTTCATCAGGAAGATCGTTGGCGATTTCAGGACTGGACACAACACATCAGCGGGGATCAGTTCTTGTTATGCTAGAAAATCTAGCAACTGGTTCACCAAAAATAATAGCGCTATGGCATGTCCCCAATTACAATAACCCTGGATCCAAACCGCGAATTCATTTTGCAAAAATGATCGATGATGAATCAGTCTGTGTTCGAATAAATGACAATATCTATGCCTGGAATCTTCTTCGTGGAGAATTATTGTTCAAAATCGAGGACGCTAGTCTTGGTTATGATCCTAAAAATAGTGTTAGTTTGAGTGCCAACCAGAAATACCTTGGCATTGGAGTAAAGGGAGGATGTTTACTGATTGATGTCACCCATCGTGAGCTCCTCGGAAAGATCGGGTTTTGGGATTCTTTGACCCCACAAGTTCATTTTTCTCCCAGAGGAGATCAGATTGCCTTGTCCAATGGAGAGTTTTATAAAGTTTGGTCTTTCAAAACAGGGAACAGTTCATATTTTGGGGCAATTGGTAGCTCTCAGGGATCGTTTTATGGTTGGGTGGGAGACAATTTATTACTTACTTCACATGGATTATATGATATCAAACTTGGAATGAATTCTTGGCGTTATATTGTCGGTCCGACTCCAAATGTGATTGCCGTACCGGGGGGAATCTTACTCGTTGAGTCACATGGAGCGACTAAAACTCTGGCCGGATTTCCAATACCGCATGCTTCTTTAAAGCGAATGAATGAGCAGCTTTCAAATGGTGATGATAACACGATGATTGTGCATCCTGGTACCGAAGTTATGATCGAAGTCTCTACAGTAGAAGGCGTTGATACAGACTTGATTAAAGAATCAATAGGTTTCGCATGCACGAAAGCAGGATGGCAGGTGGTTGATAATTCTCCAATAAAACTCCTCGTAACAATTTCTAAAGGAAAAGAGCAAGAACTCCACTTCCGCAGAAATGGTCAGTCTGTTGGTGCAAATGAACTAAAAGAGACGCTACAGCTATCTCCTTTTGCTTTTAAAATAAAAATGACGAATGGAGAAAATCGTATCTGGTATTCTGGTTTAAAAAATACCATTCCTATGCCGCTCGTTCTTTCAAAAGATGAAACACTGCAAGAGGCAGTGAATAGGTTTGAAAGTATTGATCCCGATTTTTTTGCTCGTTTAGAATTTCCACCAAGAATTCTACGCACAGACAGAAGGAAATCGATGGGGATAAGTCGCCCTAAAAATGGTATCTGGGCCGATACTAATTACTGATGATAGTAGTATTTCCTGTAGAGTAGCTCTTCTTCCAATTAAACGATGTAGCTTGGCATTAATTCAATTTGTTAAGTTTATCTAATAATGGTGAAACATTGAATCAAAATAAAATAAAACTGTTCGTTTTAGTTGCGTTTTGCGTATTCGTATTAATCACTCAAGCGTCCGCAGAAACGTGGAGTAATAAAACAGGAGAACTCAAAATTGAGGCGGAGTTTCTCAAATTCAAATATGGCAATGTCTATTTACTAAAAGAAGATGACACTTTATTAACGATTCCCATTGGTTCACTGAGTTTGGAAAATCAGGAATCCGTGAAAAAAAGATCGACTGCGAATGTCACTTTGTCTAGCAACAAATCAGTGTTACCGGTTGGTGTGAAGGCGGAAGAGAGTGAAAGGTTGGCAAAAGCTATCCATGGTTTAAGTCAGTTTGGAAGAGAAATTAAAATCGGTGAACTGTCGGTCCAGGGCAACTTTATTGGAAAGGAGAAGGCAATTGCACCTTTTCCAAAATTGGAAGCCGATCCTGAACTACAGAGTGGAGAGTTTAAGCCTTTCTATTGGCCTTTAGGAGAGTATCCGAAGGCTCCGGAGTACTCATCTCCCATATTGATTGATCCAGCAACCTCAACTTATGCAATTTCTGCATATTTTGAGGCTCGTGATGGAAATTTATCCGATAGCTTAGGGAGAGTTTACCTTGCCTCGGCAGATCAAAGTCCAAAATTGATAATTGATGATCGCGCAACACTGATTTTATTAGATCATCACGTTCAATCTAAGAGATCACTTATTTTGGTCGGGGCAAATTGGTATGGAGATGGTGGAGATCTCGTGCTACTTGAGAATCTGGCTACAGGAAAACCAACGGTCGTCAAACGATGGCACCTTCCAGGTTATTCGAAGTCGAGCAAGGCAAAAATAAAAAATGCAAAATTGCTGGATGGAGAGAGGGCATTTATCCACTTAGATCAGGATTTGTATGTTTGGGATCTGATGTCTGGACAACTTCAGTTTGAAGTTGGACACATTCATCCTTATGCAGATGTAAAAGTAAGTGCAAACGGAAAATATTTGGCAATTCCAATGGATTCCGGTGTCTTGATGGCAGACCTTCAGGCTGGAGAATTGTTAGGGAAGATTGAGTTTAAAAATACTCAGAATCCTAAAGTGAGTTTTTCACAAAACGGGGAGTTGCTTGCAATAGCTTCAAAGAATGAATTTATGGTTTGGGATCTCGTTAATGCTCAAGTTAAGAACAAAGGAGTTGTTAGCGATATGATAGGCGATATTCATGGGTGGATTGATAATAAATACATCTTGACGCAATTTGCTGGCGTTGTTGATCCTGCTTTAGGAAGGACATTATGGAACTATCCGTTTTCTTCAGAAATTGATACTGCATCTTCTGACCCTGTTCGCACTGTCCAGGGAGGAGTGCTCGTTGCTAAGACAGATGTTAAAGGTGGATCGAATCTTCAATATGGTTCACTGCAATCTCTTCCGATTTTGCATGAGTCAGCGCAGCGAGTAGCAGACCTTTTAGCAGGTAATACCAATAATAAGGAGCTTTTAGAAGTGCAACCTGGTACAGAAGTATCTTTGGTTGTTAAAACTGTTCCAGGCATAAAAAAGGATGAAATATACGAAGGCATCAAAGGTGCCATTCAACGATCTGGATGGATTGTTACAGAGGACGCAGAAGTGAAAGTGTTTGCAGTTATCGGACGTAAAAAGCAAATCGAAATTCCTGTTAAGATCAGCACCTTGCCAAGACCGCCTACTTTTGACCCTCTAAATCCACTTGCTCCAGCACCAAATCCACTTGAAGAAAACATTGTAAATACAACGATGACACCATTTACTGCAAGCCTGCAGATTATAAAAGGAAATGACATTCTTTGGGAAAGAAAAACTGCAAATAGATTGCCCGCTTTTTTGGCAGGAAAGAAGGGAGAAACGGTTCAGCAAACGGTCAGTCGATATGAGTATCCTGACCATCAATTTTTTAAGGAATTATCTTTCCCACCTAAAATTCTAAAGAAAGACATTAAGCTTTCAATTCAGAGAAGCTATATCAGTGAAGGAAAGTGGGTCGATTACTCCCCTAATGATTAAGCATGTTTATTTTTAATTCAGCAGCATTTCAATTACAAACGAGACGTTTTTACCCTTCGTTACAGTTCTGTAGATAGCGGTTGAAAAACGTAGCGTGTGGCCGGCGAAAAGTGCAGCGCTAAAGGGTTAGATTGATAGTAGTTTTATCGGTCGTTTGTTGCTTTCTCTTTACAGAAGGTGAAGGTTACTTGCCTTTTCGGCGGCGTTTGGCCTTCTTGCAGGCGATAGCTTTCGCCTTGGGTTTCGAGAATGTGGCAGCGATGGGTGAGGCGATCTAGGGCGGCACCTGTCAGCCGTTCGGAGCCGAGCACTTCGGTCCAATTCTCAAACGGCAAGTTGGTGGTAACAATCACACTGGTCCGTTCGTAGGCGGTGCTGATGATGTCGAACAGTAGTTCTGCACCGATCTTGCTCGCTAGCACGTAGCCAAACTCATCTAAGATAATCAGGTGCTGCTTGGCAAGCTGACTGCGGAAGCGAGTTAACTGTTGCTCCTCCCTCGCTTCAAGCAGCGTGGTCAGAAGTTCGGTGACTCGCCAATAGCGTACCCGCTTTCCCAAGGTACAAGCGGCAACACCCAAGGCGGTCGCCAGGTGACTCTTGCCGGTACCGCTATTACCAACGAAGATGATGTTCTCTCGCTGATCTAAGTATTCGCCTTTCATTAGTTTCAGCAGGCCGTATTAGCACATAACGCTGGTTTTTCAGAATCTGCTACTTCGATAATCTGTGACATACTCCACAACAGAATATCCACGCTGTTGAACAACCTGCATCAATATGGTGTCGAGATTGCTAGAATTGGATCCTATCAGGAGCTGTTTGACCTGCTAATCTATCATAGCCTAACGCTTGCACTTAGAAACCTTCGCACAACGCGATCAATCGATGTCCGCTCTGATTTAGAAGAAGAGAATTATGGACGTAAAATAGCACTTGCGAGTGCCCATAGAGCTCTAGGACGGAACCAACTAGCAACTCAAATTGAAAAAGCTAGCTAAACATTTGTATCTGCCGTTGTTCGTTCGGTATTTTCTACCACTTCATGTACTAGATAAGTTTACAATCGTGGGTCCACGGGTTCGCTTTCTAGAGCCAGCACGCCGAAGACGCATTCGTGAACTTTACGGAGTGGCTCTTTGCGGACAAATCGCTCCAACGCTTCAATACCGAGGGCAAACTCACGCAAGGCCAAGGAGCGTTTTCGTCCAAGACTGCGATTTCTCAAGCGAGACAAGTTTTCATCGGTGGTGTAATCGGGACCGTAGATGATCCGCAGGTACTCACGACCACGGCATTTCACCGCAGGCTGAACTAAACCCTTCTTGCCACGCATAATCCACTCGCTCGGTTTGACGACCATGCCTTCGCCACCTCGTCCCGTTAGGTTCGTCCACCATTCGATACCAACTGCTAGGCTATTAGGATCGGCAACATCAATGACCTTGAATTCTGTGGGCAATAGAAGATCACTATCCTCTCGGCAGACTTTGGCTAGTGTCTCCATGTGCCAAACATGGTTCTGGTCGATGTGGACGTTTCCCTCGGTCGCCAGTAGGTGAAATGGTGCTAATTTAAGACCATCTAGCGATTCAACCGGCCAGCAATATTGTCGATAGGCCGTCACGAATTGTTCAATGGTCTTCCGCCGCTCACCGAAACGCTGCAAAACTTCATCGACATTTTGGCCATTGTTGCTAAATCTCTTTGCAGTTCGTTCCAATGTCTTAACCACTTCAGGCAATGAAGCATTTCCTGCCGCTCCGACCGCTGCGTACTGAGTTTGCAAAAGCTGTTGTGCCTTAGCAGACCACGGCATCAATTCGCAGTCGAAGCAAGCCCATGTGGTGTTGAATTGATCCCAAAATCCAGCCGCCGTCACTGCAGATCGGATACGTTCGAGGAATTGCGTTTCAAGTTCAAGGTCGTTGAAAAACCGTCTTCCAGTACGTGTATAGACAATACCAGTTTCGCCATCGTCGACTCCAAATCGTTCTCGGGCCGCAGCTTCGTCACGGCAGATGACAACGACTGCTCTTGAACCCATGTGCTTTTCTTCGCACACGACTTGCGACACGCCTTGGCTGCGGAAGTAGGAAAATGCTTCTGCTGGATGCTCCAATAAACCAACTTCGCTAGTTGTTTCAGGCGGAGACATAGTCGGCGGAAGATAAATGAGCCACTTAGGGTTGGCGGCAAAACGACTCATGACCTCCAACGCAGCGGTGGCGTTCTCTTCCCGGATCGTGACATTTCGTTGAAGTCGTGTTGGGATGATTCGTTTGCCGATCACATCTTCGGCATCTAGAATGTCATCATGCAATTGCTGAGCCGACAGTGGCAACTCAGACTGTTCATCAGCAAGAAATGGGCGTGCCGACTCGCAATAAGTTTCTTTGGCCGGGATAGAAACGAACTCGTTCTCAGGATACCGAAGTGCCGTAAGTTTTCCTCCGAACACACAACCAGTGTCGATGTTTACTGTACGGTTAAGCCACTCTGGTTCAGGAACCGGCGTGTGTCCGTAAACGACATTGGCTGTACCTCGATATTCTGCCGCCCAGTTGTACCGCACCGGCAAGCCGAATTCATCTGTTTCGCCAGTGGTCTCACCATACAGGGCAAACTCACGGACTTTGCCTGAACCACGTCCCTGCATCTCAGCCTTCATTCCCGCATGGGCTACTACGAGTTTTCCGTTATCAAATACATAATGGCTGATCAGCCCATCCAGGAATGTGATGAGTTCTTTACAGAACGGTTCTCTTTCGGTGTCAGGCAACGCTTCAATTTCTGCCATCGTTTCAGCCAGCCCATGCGTTAGCTTCGGATTCTTGCCTCGCAGTTTCCGCAGTAACTTCGTGTCGTGATTACCAGGCACACAAAATGCGGCACCCATCGCCACCATATTCATCACTGTCTTTAGCGTATCGACCACTCGTGGGCCACGGTCAACCAAGTCACCTACGAAGATCGCCTTCCTTGATTGGTGTGCGTACCAAGAGGAACCGAATGGAAGATCGTTCGGTGGTGTATGACTCGCATCTTTATAGCCAAGGTTCTCCAGCAACTCCTCAAGCTCGTCACAGCATCCGTGAATGTCGCCGATGATATCAAATGGTCCGATTTCATCACGCTTGTCATTCCACAACGGCACACGCTCAACCGCGGCTTCCTCAATCTCTTCGACACTATCCATGACAAAAACGTGGCGAAAGCCCTCTCGCTTGAGCTTCTTCAGAGATCGCTGTAGTTGTGAACGCTGTTGCTGCACGACATGCGAGCCAAATGTTCGGTCGTCTCGATCTCGATTGCGTTCATGACACACCTTTTTGGGAGGATTCAACACAATAGCAACCGGAAGACAGTGATACTCTCGGGCAAGCTGAACCATTGGCTTACGGGCCTCGGGTTGCACGTTAGTTGCATCAATCACCGTCAACCGTCCCAGAGCCAGCCGCTTCGCTGCAATGTAGCGTAGTAATTCAAAAGCATCACTGGTAACGGACTGATTGTTCTCATCATCGCTAACCATCGCTCGACAAGCATCCGACGAAATTACTTCGGTTGGTAAGAAATGTTTACGTGCGAAAGTGCTTTTGCCTGAACCACTAGGGCCGACGAGTACAACGAGTGAGAGTTTTGGAATTTTAATGTTCATGAATTTGTCTTTAGATGTTTTACCACTCAGAGAATCTTCTTACCCAAGATCCTACTTCTTCTTTTGTTTGAAAATTACCTATAAGCCGCTATTGCTTCACTTCAAACACAGCCATCTGCGTTGGCGAGCCAACATTTTCGTCTTCTGCTCCCACTGGTAAAAAACGAACTAAATAATTGTGTTGTTCGGCGACTCGGTTGGCCCAGTCTTGGAACTCTTGCCGTGTCCACTCAAAGCGGTGATCGGCATGACGAAACTGACCGGCAGGCAAGGTATCCCAGAGGACGTTGTATTCTTGATTCGGTGTCGTTAGCACGACTGTTTTAGGTCGAGCGAATTCAAACACGACTCTCTCGAATGAGGCCAGTCGTGGTGGATCAAGATGTTCGATTACTTCAACAATAGCCGCCGCATCGAAATCATTAAATCTCTTGTCTCGATAAATCAAGGAACCGTGGATCAAGTTTAAGCGTTCGGCCTGTCGATCAGGCATCCGGTCCAATTTCAATCGTTTATGAGCGTGTTCTAGAGATCGAATCGATACGTCCATTCCCACAATCTGCTCGAACTGTTTGTCTTTGATCAGTTCTCGTAGCAGCTTTCCTTCACCACAACCAAGGTCAATAACTTTGCGAGCCCCACTGCCACGGAGAGCCGCCAACACCGTTTGGTGCCGTTGATCGTTAAGGCTAAGAGGTTTTTCCAACGCCTCCTCTTGAGCCTCTCGAATACTCGCATCTTCGACAGGCTCGCCTTCCTCTTCTTCAACCAATCGAGCAAGCGCTTGACGAAACAAGCTGTAACGATGTTTTAAGTAACGCCGAGTGATCTGCTCTTTCTCAGGATGACTTGCCAGCCAGCCTTCACCTTTGGCAAGCAACTTTTCAAGTTCATCTTCGCCAACGAAATAATGTTTATTGTTATCGAACACCGGGATCAGCACGTACAAATGCGTCAGCAATTCGGAAAGTGTCTTGGTGCCACGGATTGTTACCGAGTAATAAGGACTCTCGCCCCACTCAGGAAACTGCTCATCCAATGGATGGCGAGTCGCCTCGACTTCGTACCCTAATGGCTCAAACACTTTGTGAAAGAATTGTTTGCCATCTCGAATGGGCAGGACATCAATGCGAGCTTCTAACGGAATTTGTTGAGTCACTAATTCCGGTCGGTCCTTACAACGACCTCCCATGGCTGTGCCGAGCAACTGCGAAATAGCCACGCTCATGAAAGACGAAGCCACGTAAGGACGGTCGTTGACATAGTGCCCGAGTAGGAAGTTCTGATTACGATTCTTACCACGTACCATTCCCACCGGATCGACATCCAGTAGAAGGCAGGCCGTACATTGATTCGTCTCCACTTCGGGGTAGAAAACATGTGCCTTGCCGAAGCTGAGATCAAACGATTGAAAACGATCAGGGTGCTTGTGTAGCAAATACCCAAGGTCTGATGCTGGATTGTGAGTGGTCGTAATAGTGAGTAACACGTTTTATCCTGTTGGTGAATGCTGGCACTATTATGCCAAAACCCACCCGGCGAGTCTGCTCCGGGTGGGATTCTGGTCGATCAATCTCTAAAATAGCTGTCTCGATTTACGCCATCAAAAACGGCCTTTCTTCAAACAGCATTTTTTAAACCGCTTGCTAGAGCCACATGGGCAAGGGTCATTTCGTCCAAGTTTCTCTTCCAGCAGCTTGTCACCATGAACGACTTGCATACCGCATTTGACCTGAGTTTCAGAAGGAAAACCATTTCGGCGTTTACTCATGGTCTCGAAAAAACGATGCTTCGCCAAAGTCTTCATATATCATAATGCACCTCCTGCTATTCTTAAATTGATATGCCAATACCAGAATAGTGACAGGTCACGTGTGAGAAGGTTCACCTGGCATCTATTGCCTGAGAGATGATTTTAGATAAATCCCAAACTTGCGTGTCAGGGTTTAGGACCAATGAATCCAAATAATGGATAACGATCTACCAACAAAGAGATGCTTCATATTTCAATTCTAATCGTCCACCCCGCTGATCTAGCAGATACTAGCAAACACCTCCCTAATCGATCAAGTAAATAATAATCATGCTAAGGTCCAGTTCTTTTTTCGTGCATGAATCTTCTTCCTTGTGCCGTTGATTGGTCTATGATTTTATCTGAGCCAGCACTTCGTCCTACCACATTCCCGAGAACGTGTCACGAGATTTTGGCTGATTTCCTGACGAAGCTTTTTTGTGTTTGAAAGGTGGAAGAGAAAAGAGACCTGGTGATAGAAACCGCCAGCAAGAAAAGAAAAAATGGCATTGAGCGAAAATCAATTCTCCGCTCAATGCCTATTCCGTTAGGAAAGTTTTACGTAGTGAGTTAGTTACTCGGTTGGCCGCAGTGGAATGTTAGTTCCGCTGGGCTGGGTTGATAAAATGACAATTCGACGTCTGGCATACATCACTATTATAAATGCTGCTAGACACAGGATCACTCGAAAAATTAACGCGTGTAGGGTGTCACTTGGAGCAACCCGTGTGAAAAGCCAAGTGAAACTATCAAAAGTCACCGATTCCTTTGTCCAATGCCATAAACTCAATTGGAAGTAGAAGAAAAAAACTCCGATTCCTCCAAACCATTTAAGACTAAATTTGAGCCTTCCCTCTAAAGCCCTTCGAATCGCCTTGAACAAACAGAACGACAAATACCCACCAATAAATATAGAAGAAGAAAGGCAGCATCCCACAAAAATGGGATGCAATATTTCCATATAGCTTCCAAGAAGTGCTGCAATCATACAGACCATGCAAGCTAGACTTATGGTAAAACACCAAGATAGATTGTCACCTATCGAAATGCCTTTATGCACCCTTCGATACTGCAATCCATTTTCCCGTTTCCCCATTGGTAAGCCTCCTCAACTACTATTAGTATCTTGTCCAGTGTGTCCATGATGCCTTCCAAAGGCGAGATGAATTTACCTCCGCTTGAAAGCACATCAAGAAAGCAATCTGTTGCATGTATTGCTTGCATAATTGAGTATCCAGGTGCATTTGGATCACTACACCCATTGTTTAGACTTGTAAAGACTTCACATGCACAATCCAATACAGCAATAGGAGCAAAACCATCAGAAAAGAAATCACCTATCTCAACAGCACCGCAAATGCATGTAAGTTTAGCTTTATACTTCTCACTCATTGAGTATTTTATATAACTGCATGGCGTAAAATCCTCATCATTACATCCTGATTGACATCCAGCAACACAACCAGCGAAAAGATGCCATTGATACCATCGTGGAAACCGCATTGCACAGTGTGATTCGCAACCATGGATGCAGTCCATTATTGGATCACCAAATACCATGATACGGTTGCCATTTGGATCGACTCCTTTCAAAGCAAAGTACATGCCATACAAACTATGTCCATCAACATATCCAATAGAGTCTCTTGAAATCCAATTTCCTAATTGCAAATGCAAGTAGCGATTTCGATGCAGGTTCAAGCCTGTATCTAGATCAAGTTCTCTACCGGTAAATCGTGTTTGCCACTTATAATCAGTTCCAGTGTAAGCAGAGAAATCAGGATCAAGTTCTAGACTTTCTCCATACGGCGAGTAGGCAAAGCGTTCTTTGATGCTCCCAGATGTATCGCTTAAAGCTGTCACATTCCAGTTGGCATCTTGTAGAGCATACAAAGTTTCACTTGAGGTTTCTCTGAGAACCAGATCATCCACAAACCGTTTTCCCCAGATGAATTGTTGATCCGCAGAAGTTGCTGCATCAACTCGTTCTTCGAGAACTTGCCATTGCTTGCTGAAATAGACATGGCGAGTTTCGCTGAGGGTTCCAGAAACATACGCTTCTTTTACAACTCGTTGATTCCTGCCATCATAGTTATAAACTGCAACTGTATCAGCATCATCGACTAGTTTAACCATCCGATTCCAAGCGTCCCAAGTTGCGGTATAGCTGCTACTCATGTCGCTTGGTTGTGGGATGCTGGTCATGTTGCCATTGGCATCATGTACTGGCAAAGCCCAGTCACTACCAACTGATCGTGAGATTTCGGTAATCTCATTCACTTGATTGGCAACTCGGGATTGATCTAGCACATTGCTACTGTTGCTTTGATCATTCTGCGTAAAGTTGTTCCAATTGCCAGTCGCGTCTAATTGCCAACTTTGTTGCATCGCAGGCGAAGTAATCGTCTGCTTATCAACTGACAAATCGCCCCGATGGAATTTTTGCAAGCTTTGCAACGAATCATATTGATAGGACTCATCAAAGTGTTGACTATTAGTAGCCGCAACTGAATCTTCCTTGTAAACTCGGCTTGAGGATTGGTTGTATCCATAGCCAAGTCTTACCAAATCGGTTGCACCTTTTTTCCATTGTTGATCAACCACTCGACCAAAGCGATCAAAGCCAGAATAATTAGTTCCGATGTAATCCAACTCGACGCCAGGCACGGGGTACTCTTCATTAACAATCATGTTCATGCCGAGATAGGTATAACTGGCCTCTTTGGTTGAATCCCAAGTTAGCGAGCTTACCCGGCTCAAATTATCATCGTCTCCGGAATCGTACTCGTAGGTCAATACTTTTCCGTCAGGATACGTTACCGAACTAAGCCTTACCGAATTCAAACTCCCATCCGCATAAGCGTATTGAACTTTTGGCGTTGTGCCAGTATTCACACTACCAGAATGCGATTGGTATTGATCCGTTAATTGACTGAAATCGTTGTAAACATTTTCAATTTTGTTGACCACATTACCTGCGGTAGTAGCATCGTAACTGGTAATCGTTTCAACCAAGCCACGCACTTCGTAGCTTTGTTCAATCCGCAGCACGCCGTTGTCGACATCAGCTCCTAAAGTCGAAACCGTATCGGCCAGTTGACGACCTAACGCATCAAACGAATACGAATGCACGGTTCCATTTTGATCCGCCCGAGTCACCGTTTGACCTTGCCGGTTGTACGTAAACACAATCCGATCAGTCGAACTATCGCTATCAGGATAAACTTCCGCCCGCAAAATATCGTTGCTGGCCAAGTCGCAATCTTCGAGCGAAATGCCGTACAGATATTGGGTCACTTGATCGCCGGTGTCGGCGTTCACTGCGGTCAGCCGGGTCATGTTTCCGCCGCTGTCGTATTGCATTAAGGTCGTCACGTTTTGATCGGCCCCGGCTTGCACACAACCATCGTCGCTTGCAATGTAATTCGCAATCGAGCGAACATTCCTCCCCGCCGCGTCGGCATACGAACGACTCACCACGCCCGCCGCATCGACGTTTTTAAACGCCGCGTCTTGGTCGTTGTAATGGGTCTGAGTTACCAAAATAGTCTCGCTCGAATCAGGCAACAAATCGGCTCGCGTTGGAGCTCCATTGTTGTCATTGGTTCCAAAATTAGCCGAACCCACACTTCGGCCTACCCCGTCATACCACATTCCCGAGTACGTGTCACGAGAATTTGGCTGATTTCCTGACGGTCCGTTCAGTTCGCCTGTGCCTGTGGCATTGTGATTGCGTTGGCTAGACGTACTGAATGTGACGTTACCTGCTTCGTTGTAGGTAGTTACGGTTTGTTCAAAAACATAGTCATTGGCGATATTGCTAGGCGTTGAAGTGCCAGAACCTCCTGAAACTGAGCCCGAACCTGAACCTCCCCCGGAGGAAGAAGCTCCGCTGGCGTAGCCAACATACTGAGCAATTTGGCGGCCAAGGCTGTCAAAAACGGTTTTGGTAAACGCGTTGCTACCAGCCGGGCTGCTTTGCAACACGTTGCTAGCGGCATCAAAATAGGTATCGCTTAACAAGCTGTTGCCAGCCAAACCAGTGGCAGGGTCAATTTCAAACTGCTCGGTCTGATAAACACGGCCACGGTCATCGTAACGCGTATGATGACCTGAAATCACATTGCCCGCATCATTCGTATCTTTACGATCAATTTGAGTCGTTTGATTCAAGTTGTTGTAGGCAGTGATTTGATAGAAATCGAGTTCGCCATCCACCACAGTTTGCCGATTTTGGAAATCATATTCAAAGTTCATCACGCGAGTCGTCAACGCATCAACATACGCCGTGCTTTGCGTGAGGTTGCCAGGTCCACCATCGTTTCCGCTGTCGTAAACATCGGCACTAATTTGCACCATGTTGTTACCAGCAGCCGAACTACCAGTAGGGTCGGCATCGGTCGCTAGGCGATCATTGACACCGATCCAAGTACTGGCCACAAGCGAGCGATTATTGTAAACCGTACGAGTGATGGTGCCAGTAGGCGAGACCGAACGATTTTGACGGCCTAGTTCATCATAGCCGACAAGGCTTTCAGAATAATGAGTATCGACATCGCCGGTTCCAGAGGCTGGAATTTCGTGATAAACATGGTTGGCAAATTGCTGCCCATATTTATTACTAAAGCTACGCGACCACCGCACCCAAGACGATTGCGGAAAACAATCCGAAGCAGACAACGGGCCAGGGCTTTTCACGGTGCCAGCATCTTGCATGCAGCAGGAAGAATTGCTGCACACTGCGGGGCAGTTTTCAGCAGCCGAACAACCGACAGCATCACGTACCGCGACAATGGTTTCGGAAGTCATTCCATGATTAGAGGAACGCTGAATTGTGACCGGATTAATCAACGTAAATTGTTGATCTTCATCAATCCCCGTAGCGTATCCCTGGGCCGAAAGGACTTCGTCATCCGCATCTTTGTAAACCGTCCAATTTGCAGTACGAGTTGATAGACCATCGACATCATGAACCGGACCTAATGTTTGCACATTACGGCCATGAGCATCAAAAGAGTAATCTGTGACCAAGTGCAAACCACCATCGGCAGGTGTTGCCCAACCCGATGGCAGAGTGATTTTATCACCATCAACATCTTGAACTTCTTGAATTACTAGATTGCGAGCGAGGTCGTAGACACGATAAGTGATATAGCCTCGAACATCTTTGACCAAAACCAGGTTACCATCCACGTCAAAGCGTTCTTTGATCTTATCTGTCGAACCAGTTCCGTTCTGCGACGAAGAAACCACAGGCAAGGTCGTGGTTCGCTGTTCAAACTGAGTTGTACCAGCAAACCATGTATAGGCAAAACTAGTCGTGATTTGCCCGGTGCCATCATCTTGGCTAAAGACCAAAGACTCTGCTACTGGATAGATGGTGGAAAGATCACCTTCTCGCTTAAAGTAAGTGATTTCTGCCTGCTTAATTTCAGTTCCGCTAGTACCTTCTTTCACTTTACGATACTGTGGGTAACCTTCAACACCACCAGGAGTTGATGCAGTGGCAGTCGTGGTAGAGTAGTAGTCGGTGACATCAATTAAGCCAGAACTAGCGTTCAAAGTAACATTGAGATCAGCCTGAGTATCATCATAAGAAGCGATTGCAGCAGGATGTGCATGTTGAATCTTACGTCCATTGGAATCGAAAAGATAATAATTGATCCAACTGTCTGAACCTGAAACAGTTTTTTCAAGCATCGCTGCCTGTAGATAATTACTGTAAGTAATTTCTTGACTACCATCAGGATTGGTAACCGTGGTCTTAGTCTTCCAGTTATTAAAACCATCGGCATGCGCACTGGTGGTAGCTGAGAACGTGTAAGTGTCTTTACCACCATTCGTTACCGATTTAGTAACTCTTTGGTTTGCGTCATACTCGTAATAAGTATCCGCATACTCTGCGATTTTTTCGTTAGAAGCAGAAAAAGGATCAGAGACTTGAGGATCATCTTGAAGAAGATGAAAAGCCCGATTTTTCAGAGCATACTTCATTCCATGCTCAAAACCATTTGCATCACCAGCTTTGTAGTATCGATAATAACTGGCTTCCAGATCAATCCATTCGTCCCCATGCAACATTTGTTTTGTTGCTGTTTTCAAGTCACCTGTTAAACCAAACTCTTCATCCGATCCATAGTAGGTATAAACGATACGATTGAGTTCAGTCGTGGGATTAAAACTACGTTTCTCTGTCACAGATTTAAGTAATCCAGAATTATCACCTGAATCAAAATAATCGTAAATCACAGAGCTTTTAATAGTCTTCCCATCTTGAACAACCTCAGCATACTGCTCGGCAATGTTACCATCAGAATTATTGGTCGTTCGGATTTCATTACCACCAGGAGCAGTTATCCGTCTGAAGCCTCCCGTATTATCAAATGAATATAGAGTGCCATCACTACCAGGACAGTTTGGTTCATATTCAAAAGAACAATTTGAGGAATTCAATACAAGGCTACCACGATTATCATCTTCAGCTTGATAAACTTCCCCATTTAAGGTGAATCGCCGAGTGCCTCCCGCAGTGGTTACAAAGATGTTTTCACTACTGTCTTTAGTGATTTGCGGTTGTGCCGGACTAAACCAGTTATAGCCAAGCCCCTTTTGAGAAACAGCAGGAGAACCGTTTATTTGGATATGGCTTTTGTACTTGTTAGTAACACGAACTATAGAGCCTAAACCAGGTGTAGTTTGTTCAGCACAACGACATTTAGAGCATGTGCCTGTTTGTTCAGAACCACACTCATTGCACTCACACTCATCAGATGTCACTTCAGGTGCTGCGTCATCTGATAAATCTTCGCTACAACAATCACCGTTTGCAGGAAGGTAGTTGGCCATTAATGAGATATAGCGTTCATTCGTCCACTCATGGGAAGATTCTGACCAAGTTACACCTGTGTAGTTAGTTTCTAACCACGACTTAAAGTCTGCCTTGGCACCCGCTTCCCATACACTTTCTGAAACTGACCCAGAGTTATCAACCAGCAAGTGAAGGTGTATAGACTCAGTCGTATTTTCAGCGAGCCCATGTTTGGCCAGAAGTGTCAAAAAGAAGCCTTGAAGGTCACTAGAGGTAACTCGTTTGTCAGAAGCCGACGGAGATGTTGTTGTATAGGAGAAAGCCCCATAAGAATCTTGAGGTACATCACCACCCGCGTTGATTGCTCCTGCCCAACAGGCTGAACTGGTCCCTGAAACACCTCCTGGAATGAGCATGCCCGCAGCAACAGGTGATCCTGGGTTTGAAGTTAGCATTGCAGCGAATGCGGCTTTATCAGCATCGTACGAACCTTGTTCATTTCCTTTGCAACTTTTGCCGTCGCAGATATGAACAGTGCAGTTGTAATCCAGGCAAGAATCCCAAGTGCCGAAGATGATGTGATAACCACAATCTGAAGAACTATGTGTCATAAAAAATCCTAAAAAATAAAGTGAGGTAAGTTAAAAATACATCTGTCAGAAAATTTGTGAGAACTTCTCTACTCGTAAACTGCATTGAGTCACTATGACCCTCTTGGCTAATACTCCTCTCAATCTGCGTATTAAGTTCACTGAAACTCTGCCCAGATGCTTATGACAAAAATTTACCGCAGAGATGTAAACTATGCAGATTTTATTTTTTCTGTTGCGTAATCAGCCTATGGGAAGACGATCACAAATTCTGAAAAGGGCAGAGAGGCAAAAATGGTATGTGGCTTTAAGAATTTGAATGGAAGACTTATGCAAGAAGAATCTTTGGGCAAGGTTTACACTTTCTAGATAAAATTACTAACTCATAAAACGAAGGGCTTCGTATATTTTGTTTGAAAGACAGATCACGAATTGCCACGTTTATACGGAGCTGCTTTTGTCGAAATCACTACCTTTAAAGTCAGAAGAGGAATTACAAGAATTATGGTGTTAGAGAAGTATTTTGAGCGTGTTTATTGTGTCAATTTGGATCGAAGGCCAGATCGCTGGGAAGCATTTCAGGCGGGAGTACCAAAAGATTGGCCATTTGTCAAAATCAAAAGAGTATCTGCGGTCGATGGAGAAAGATGTACTCCGCCTTCCTGGTGGAAGCAAGGAAAAGGCGCATGGGGTTGCTATAAGACTCATCTAGGGCTGATAGAGAAATGTTTAAATGAAAATGTCAACTCAGTTCTTCTCTTAGAAGATGACGCCACATTTCCAGATTCATTTCTTGAAGATGTCGCGCAATATCTCAAACATGTTCCCTATCACTGGGGCATGCTCTACTTGGGTGGCCAGCATCTACAAGCCGATCAAGGACAGCCTAAGAAATTCAACGATTGGGTTTATCAACCATTCAATGTCAATCGCACTCATGCTTGGGCTCTACATGGTCGTTGCATGAAAAAGACGTACCAATATCTCAGTAATATGGAAAAAGAGAATCATACCCATATTGATCATTATCTAGGCCGTATGCACCAAAAGAGAGAAGATCAAATCTTTACACCGAAGCATTGGCTAGTTGGTCAAGCCGAGGGAGATAGCAACATCGCAGGACGTCATTTTGAAGAACGATTTTGGGCAAATGCGGAGAATTTAAATAAAAACTGGTCGGATCACCCTTTTGTTGCAGTGATTGGCTTGCACAGCTCAGGCTCGTCTTGCTGTGCAGGCGTATTGCATCATCTGGGGCTACACCTAGGTAATCACCTAGTTGGATATTATGGCAACCAACCAAATCATAATTGTGGATTTGAAGCTATCGGACTGGCACGCTTTCTGGAGAGGGCTATTCCGTTGCCTAGAACATCTTGGATGCGTTCGGAAGAAGAGCGTGCAAAGTTTTTTAAAAAATGGATCAATGAAAAACGAGTGGAAGCACTCTCAAAAGGAACTATCGCTTGCGGTAAACATCCGCTGCTTTGCCAAGCTGGCAGCGATTTGAAAAGTGTTTGTGGCGACCATCTTAAAGTTGTACATATCAACAGGCCGCTTGAAGAATCGATTAAGAGCTTACAAAAAAGATGCCCTAAGATTGATCTCAAATGTATTGCCGAACATCAACGATGGCTTTGGAAAGGTAAAAAGGAACTCATCAGTGATACTAAAGATGTATTAACTATAGAGTATGCCGATTTGCTTGGTGATCCAGCGATTGAAGTAAACCGTATTTGCAAGTTCTTGGGTATTGAGCCCTCTACAAAACAATACAAATCTGCAATCGAATATGTGAAACCCGACCAGAAACACGTTTAAAAACAATTTAAATCGATGACTTATAAATTAAAATTAAGAAAGAATATAATGATTACAAAAGAACCTAATAAACATCGTTCTTACATTGGAAACATGTGGGAACGTATCGGTCAATTGCAATTTGATTTCCTTATTACTCAAGGCCTTGAGAAACCTCATGTTCTCTATGATATCGCCTGTGGTTCTCTAAGAGCTGGCATCCACATCATCCCCTATTTAAACCAGGGCAACTACTGCGGTATCGAAAAACATGATTGGTTGATTAGTGCCGGCACGCTTTTGGAACTTCCCCAAAAAGTCTATAGTCAACAAAAACCAGAGTTGGTTATCTCCGATAAATTTGAGTTTGAAAAGTTTTCTAAATCCCCCGATTTTTGCATTGCTCAATCTTTGTTCACTCACTTACCTGTTTCTGAAATCAAGGATTGCTTGGAGAAGCTTAGGGCTGTTGCCAAGCCAACCACGGTTTTGTTTGCAACATTCTTTGAGACATCCACGGAAGTCAAGAATCCGAATGTGCAGAGTGATGCCCAGGGGTGGCGTTACACACTCAATCAAATGCAATTGTTTGGAAAACACACTGGTTGGCTCCTGGAATATATTGGCAATTGGGGACATCCTAAAGGACAAAAGATGTTGAAGTATACACCCGTGTAAGGAGATCGAATTCTGTGAAAGGAACTGTTTTGAATAAACAACACCGCCGTACCTAACTCATGTGAACGGCGGTGTTGGAAAAATATAAATTGGTGAGAACAATTTCATTTACCACAGTCTCGTGATGGTTTAACGTGTTGAAGCAAGCATTGTCCCAATCGCCAACGGTTGATCAATAACCGGATATAACAAATTCGTTCCATATTTCAATTCTAATCGTCCGCCCCACTGATCCAGCAAGATACAAGCGAACAACTCAACAAGACGCTCAGATCGCAAATGCGACACACGCAGAGTGGCTCAAGATGAATCCCAGCAGTGAATAGCGAACTTTTCAACTGCTGGGATGTTATAAATGTTAGCTTTGTTAGCTTATCATTAACAAAACTGATCATCGAGCAATATCGTACGATTATTTCTTCTTCGCTGTGGTAACAAGCACGAACGAACCATCGATTTCCATCGACCAGAGTTGGAGGTTTCCTAATCGATCAAGCAAATAATATTCATGCTTAGGGCCAGTTCTTTTTTCGTGCATGAATCTTCTTCCTTGTGCCGCTGATTGCTCTATGATTTTATCCGAGCCAGCACTTCCATCTCTGTAGATTTTTTCCATGAACAGTTCGTCGTTCTTAATGTAGATAGTAATATGCCCTGGAGATGGTTCTTCCTCTTGAATCCATTCACCGATGATAACTTGTGGATAGCAGTTGAAAAACGTAGCGCTGGGCGGTGGAATCGCGGTTGAAATATGTAGCGCACATTTGAACACATGCGGTTGATTGAACTCAGAGCTATCTGAATCTTCGGCATTCAACGGATGCTCGTTTTGCATATGAATTACGTCTCTGCATCAAGTGAGCCGGATTCTGCACCAATTCATCCAAGACACTCTCATTTCCTCAAAGAAATAGACTTAGTTCGAGACATACCCCCTCTAACATTGAGGACTTTCTTCTATCTAAAGATCATCTGTTCCTGGACCAATAAATGGGGTCCACCATAGATTGAGCTCGCACACATTTCCATAATTTAGAGGAATCATCACCCTTAGCAACCGAATCTAAATCAATGGATTGAATTGTATGGATGCCTGGAAGAAAAAATATAAGATTAAAAAACTCCTCAGTCTGTTGATTTCATAAATATAGAGATCAATGTCCTCAATCAAATCAACCAACTCGCAATCTGCTCATGCTTCGATTGAAATAGAACTCGGAACAGCACCTTTTAAATCGACAGAGAAGCACCAATGGCACAGTCTGAATTAGCAGCAATAACTTGTTACTTCAACCCGGTCGACTATGAGAGTCGTCGGGTTAATTATTTTCGGTATGCGGAGTCGTTGGAGCGGCAAGGGATTTCGCATTGGGTGATTGAGGCGGCGCTGCCTGGTTCGGAGTTTGCGATCCCTAAAACCGATCAGGTGATTCAAGTTCGTTTGCCAGAAGAGGGTTGGCTGTGGCAGAAAGAACGGTTGCTCAACTTGCTGATAAAACAGTTGCCTTCGCATATCACCAAGGTGGCTTGGCTCGATTGTGATATTCTGTTTCACAACGACAATTGGGGCCAAGAATAAGTTCGCGGGTACGTGGGCTACATTCCCACGCACATTTCTGACTTATGGCACGGCAGTCTGACTGACCGAAAGTACAAAACGTGGTCGATGCCGTGCGACCCATCGTCATCACACAAAACTTTTTGGCCATGAAATATCTTAACGTAAAATAGAGGTAAACCGGGAAACGACCTATTATAATTGGAGCGTGTGGTGCCCGCTATCCATGCTGTCGGTTATCCTGTGGTTTTATCATCGCAAACTCAAACGGATCGTGCTTTGGCAAACATTGTATTCACTTGGGAACTTGGATCAGGTCTCGGTCATGTCGGCCCGTTCTATCCCATTGCCCAGCAACTAATCGA
>NVWB01000168.1 GCA_002733575.1 Blastopirellula sp.
AAATCCAGAAACCTTTCCCCTAGAACTTATTACTCGAATTGATTTCAGTGGAAAGGTGAAGATTAATGTGGTACGTCCACGCAAAAATGAACAGCCTTTTCGCTGGCATTCCGAATCATTCGAGCTACCACGAGAATTCGGAGTTGAGACACTAATAGAAAAGACGGAAGCTCTTTCACGAAAAGAATTTGTTGATGCATTGAAATTGGCCGGTTACACAGGCAAACCATCTGAGTGGAATGAAGAGACAGAAGTTTCTGAAGAGACGTATCAGAAATTGAAGGAATTAAACTTTATCTCGCAATACACGCTTATCCAAGAAATGCACCAAGTAATAAAAGAAGAAGGGGAATCACCAGAACGAATAGCGGTGCTTTCGCTAGCCTATTCCAATCTCGGGAGCTTGACCGAAAATCTTTGGAGCCCTGTACACAAAGTATTCAAGGCACGTGGACTATTATACGCAGAACGACTGACGGCCCGCACAGAAGATTCACCTTGGTCCTTGGCACATCGAGCCTATGCAAGAGCATTGGCCGGGCGCCATCATAGTGCATTGGCAGATATTGAATTGATTCGTGCAGCAAACGATGAGGACTCCAATAATAAACGGCCTGTCCCAGAGTGGCTAGATCTGATTGATGCTTATTGTGCTTACAAACCGAAGGTATTGGAGAAATCAATTGAAAATGAAGAGACCCAACAATTAGCATTATATTTGCAAATTCTACTGACAGACCCCATCAGTGAAGAGAGCAAACTACTGACAATCACCGATCAATTTCTCCAACTAGAACCCGCAAGTTGCCGAGCGATGGATCGACTCTGTGAGACTTACTCTTTAGGAATCCTGAGAAATGTAACTGGAAATCGGCTTGATCAAATCTGGCTGGCCGTGTATGAAAAAATGATTGAGAGTGATCTCCCAAACTCTGTAACGAGTGTGATTAAGTGGCATCTGTCTCCTGAAAATAATTGGAGAAGCGAAGAGGAAACCCGTATTAAACTCATCAGCGATTTAAAAAGCTCGAAAGAGACAGGATTAGAGCCCTCTTTGAGTGTGCTAGGGCAACTACTTCAAGATGTCTCCTTTCTCCATACTTATCGCAAGATCAAGGTCCACACAGGCACGTTCGGTTACCCTGCTGATGACTTTATTCCACAATTTCGACCGTTGATCAAAGGGCATCCTTACGAGCAGTTTATCGAGGGTTTTACAACGAACCAAACGGAATGGAAACCTATTTACGAGAAGTTACTTCAATCGTACAAACCGATAGAACTAGAGATAAATACTGTTCCGTTGATTGATGCCAGCAGCTACAAGTTGAACCAACAAGCCTACGGTTCGCTTTATAATGAAGTACGAAAGAACATCGACCTCGTCTACCAAGACCAGCTACTCTACGCACGATGGTTTAACCTACTGAATATTGTTGACAAAAAGATGTATCAAGAGGAAAACGCAAGAAATCTTCTAAAAGTTAGTCCACACATGCCCCAAGCTGTGGCAATGAAGATCAACATCGACAGCGAATACGTTGAAGAGCACGCTACTGAATTGATGGAAAAATATAGTGAAAATGTCGTTGTGTTAACGGCCTTATCAAAAAAATATATCGCAGTGCAACAAGACGATAAAGCAGAAGTCATCCTTAAGCGTCTCATTGATATTTCTCCCGATTATACGTCTTACACAGCCCTGGCCGATCTCTACAGCAACCGTGGTGAACCGGAGATGTGGAAAGAGACCATCGAAAAATCTCTGGATCTGCCCTCACTAGGGCTCTCGAATGCTCGTGTGCAGAGCGAACTAGCTTGGTACCACATGAAACGAGAAGAATGGGATCTAGCAAAACCCTTTGCGGAAAATGCAGGCGCTACTTATGCAGCCTGGGGATTACAATGTGCTGCCGAGTGTTATGAAGGGCTAGGCGACCTGCAGCAAGCGGAAGTTTTTATCAGAGCTTGTTCAATGCGGTATTCGTCAACTGCTGCTGATTGGTATTTCTGGTGTGTACGCACTGGCTATGGAGATATCGATTCGGCACGTCGACTTGTCGAACAGCAGCTACTAGCGAATCCCAATTCATTGTATCAAAGCCATAGACGCACCAAAGGTGTCTATCAATATGTTCAAGGATTAAAGTCTCAAGCTCTGGACACTCTCATATCCGCATTCCAAAAAAGCCAATATCCTTATACCGGAATGCATGCAGCTTTAATCGCAGATGAACTTGGATTATCAAGTCAGCGCGATGATCTACTCAAGCAAGTCGCGTCACTAAAAAAGAAAGACCGTGAATTAGCAGAACTTTCGAACATGTTTCAGAGGATTTTACAGAGTAAAGATCCAGCGGAATGGAACCCTACAGAATTCCAATCCCAACTCGCTACGTCATCAGAAGGCGATGCCACAAACATGTATTATTTCACCGGAAGGTTTTTAGAACATCGAGACCAGAAAATTTGGGCAGATATCTATCTGCAACTCGCAGCCAGTTCACCAAAAACAAAATTATTTAATTGCACTTTAGCCGTTCATCATCTGAGGTCACAAAACAGAGAGATTAGACAACGCCGTGACACAGAACAGGCTGAAGGGTACGACAAAGTAAAATTACTTTTAGTGAAGGCAGCTTACAATGATCGCGTAGGCAAGTGGGAAAATGCGATCAAACTCTATGACGAAATTCTTGATCTTAAGCCACAACTTTCTGTCGCTCTACTATTACGTGGGACGACTTATGATTCCATGGGACAATACCCAGAAGCCCTTGCTGATTTTAAAAGAGCGGCAGAACTTGAACCAGAAGGCTGGATCGGTCATTTCAATCTGGCCTTTCTATTGGCATCCTGTAAGGATGATGACATACGCAATGGTACTCTGGCACTTGAGCACGCTCAAAAGGCTTTTGACCTGCTTCCAACAAAGTATGGGACAAGTTACACAATTTTAGCTGTCGCTTATGCAGAGCTAGGGGATTTCGAAAAAGCCATCGATCTGCAAAAACAAGCTCGAACACTCGGTTCCGAAGAAGACTATGTTAAATTATCGAAGAAAATCCTCTTGTTCGAGAAAGGTGAACCGTTTCGGAGTTCTTCGAGCAAAGAAAAGGAAGCGGACAAATGATTTTCCGTTGCAATATTCAGGACTATTGAAGGAGCACGATTCATTTAGCAAGGCCGATATGCCTAACTGATAAAAGGGGGGGGCACTGTATAACCAATTTATTTGCGGGGCCGGTTTTTGCACAGGAAGAACAAGTATTTGCGGCAATCTATTCCTAGTGGTATAATGTTAGTTCGATGAAAGTCGATTCTAATAATCTCACATACAAGCTCAACGCCTGATTTGAGTCTGCTAGTCCAGACTCAGTCATGGTATGTCGCTATACGTGTAAACCTATAAAAAGGAAGACATCACATGTCAAATTCTCGCCAAACAACCCGCCGTCAATTTGTTCAAGGAGTGGCCGCTGCTGGAGCCGCAGGCATTCTGCTCCCATCAACCAATCGGGCCCGCGGAGCCGATTCGCCGAATGAACGCCCTGTTTTTGCCACCATTGGTCTGCGAAATCAAGGTTGGGCCATCACTTCCAAGTCATTTAAGTTTGCCGATTTCGCAGCCCTGGCCGATGTCGATTCCAATGTGCTAGGGGCCAACGTTGAAAAGACACAAAAGAAACAAGGCAAAAAACCTGATTCCTACAAAGACTACCGGAAAGTTCTGGATCGAAAAGATATCGACGCAGTCATGATTGCCACACCAGATCACTGGCACACCAAAGTCGCAATCGAAGCCATGTATGCTGGCAAAGATGTCTACTGCGAGAAACCATTGACACTGACCATCGCCGAAGGCAAGTTGATTGAGAAAGTTGTCAAAGAAACGGGTAAGGTCTTTCAAGTCGGCACCATGCAACGAACGGAATCTGGTCAACGCTTTCTGCAAGCGATTGCCCTGGTAAAAGCCGGACGCATTGGCACAGTCAAAAAAGTCACCTGCGGCATCGGCGGAATGGTTGCTTCGCTTGTGATTCCAGTTGCCTCTGTTCCTGAAGTACTCGATTGGGATTTCTGGCTCGGCCCTGCACCAAAAGTTGACTACAGGGCGCTTCCTGAAATGCGAAAAGGTTACGGAGGCGGCGTTCCGCTTTACAGCAATGCCCACTACGCTTTCCGAAACTGGCACGAATACTCTGGCGGTAAACTAACAGACTGGGGCGCCCATCACGTCGACATCGCAACTTGGGCGTTAGGTGCCAGTGATACTGGCCCGAGCAAGATAACGCCACTCGAATTTAGTTTGCCCGTTGCGTACAAAGATGGCCACCCTTTGGTCAACGATCAGTACAACGCCGCCACCAGCTTTAAAATTCAAGTCGACATGCCCAACAACGTCGAAATGATTATCCAAAGCGAAGGCGACAACGGCATTCTATTCGAAGGCTCCAAAGGCCGGTTCTTTGTCAATCGTGGTAAAATCACTGGCTTGCCAGTCGAAGCCCTGAAAGACAATCCACTACCTAGTGGAGCAATCGAAGAAGTCTATGGCGGCAAAGTCAGCGAGAACCATTCTGCAAACTTCGTCGAAGCAATCAAGTCGCGCAAGCAACCGATCTCAGACGTTTGGTCGCACAATCGCATGCTGGAAATTTGTCACCTGTCAAATATCGCCATGCGTTTGGATCGAGAACTCCAATGGGATCCAACCAAACGAGAGATCATCGGCGACGCCCAGGCCAACTCATTCCTCAGCCGTGAAAACCGCAAAGGCTTTGAAATCAATATGTAGCCCAAGTGAACCGTAAGGTGGATGAAATCTATAATTTTCATCCACCTTCAAACGGTTTTTCTCTTGGAATTGATCTTCACTTCACCGGTATGTTAAGATCATTATGTGTGATGAATAAAGATTCATCCGCCCTGCACCACTCCCCGCCTCTTCCTCCTCTACTGGTAACCTCACTATGCATCTGCTCGATATTCTTGTTGTGCTTCTGTATCTAATTGGCATGCTTAGTCTGGGGTTTGTGCTTTCGCCGAATCAATCTCGTAAAGAGTTTTTTGCGGCCAATAAAACAATGGGATGGCTGCCTGTTGGGTTGAGTGTCATGGCAACCTTGTTCTCGTCAAACAGTTTTGTGTTCTATCCTTCGGCTGCCATCGGAGACAGTTTGAAGATCGGGCTTTCGCTGGTTGCGTTTACCCTGATGACACCCGTGGTGATTTGGGTGTTCATACCTGTTTACGCGCGGCTCAATGTAGAGACCGCGTACGAATACTTGGAAATGCGTTTTCACGTTTCGGTACGCACACTTGCCAGTGGGCTGTTCATACTATTGCGTATCGGTTGGATGGCTTCGGCAACGTACGCGGCATCGCTGGTGGTATCAAGTGTCACGGGTGTTCCGCAAACCTATGTCATTGTCGTTCTGGGAGTGGTCTCAGTAGGCTATACCATGTTGGGTGGATTACGGGCCGTGATGTGGACCGATGTGATTCAGTTTTTTGTGTTTGCAATTACAATTTTGTTGACTCTAGGATTGATCTTGTTTCTAACCCAATCAACGCCGAGCGAGATTTATCATACCTACTTTGATGGCCGCGAAGGGATGATCGTTGATTTTACGCCATCGATGACTTTGAAGAATGGAAGTTGGATTATATTGATCGGCGTCTTTTTAGAAGCCCTGTCTGCATTTGGTGCAGATCAGGTTGCCGTACAGCGGTATATCTCGGCAAAATCTGAGCGAACATCCCAATTGGGTGCCGTTGTAAACTTGGTTGGAATGTGGGTTGTTGTGCCTGGCCTGCTGTTAATTGGGGTAGGGCTGTACAGCTATTTCACTCAGCATCCGGCTGAATTAGGAGAGGGCACTCTGACCGAAATTATGGCAAACGATTCCAAGGCGGCCGATAGAGCCATGCCTGATTTTGTTCGTCTCCATTTTCCGCCTGGCATGGCAGGTCTGTTTTTAGCCGCACTCATGGCAGCCATCATGTCGAGCATAGACTCAGGCGTTCATTCGGTTACCACGGCCATTGTGGTAGACTATCGCGACCGGCTATTTCCCCATCTTCGGCCCAAAGATGAACGAGGTGAAATCAGCGCAATTCGCTGGCTGGTGGTTATTATTGGCGCCATTGCGATTACGCTTGCATGTTTCGTTGGCCCACTTGGCGATGTGTTTGAAATCGGAAAAAAACTGACCTCGGCGCCTGGTGGTCCGTTGTTGGCCATCTTTATTTTGGCAATGTTTTCTCGCCGAACCACCTGGCAAGCGGTTTTGTTTAGCGTTTCTCTGGCTACCATTGTTACGATTGTCTTAATGTTTACGCAAGATTGGTTTGCAGTGTGGTACTGGCCGATTGGTTTTTCCATTGCCTTGGTGCTAGGGTTTGTTACCAGTTTTCTGTTCCCGGCCCAGCCGACCGAATACACTTACTTTCAAATTCTACGCAACCATAAACGGAACGAAGCGGATGTTTGAAATGTGGTATCTCTTGTCCATTAAATAAAGAACCAAACTGATGAAGTTCCATGAAATGACCGCCGTACAGTTGGCAGATGTCGATCCGAATCGGGCTCTGGTTGTGATCCCGATTGCAGCCGTCGAACAACATGGCCCCCATTTGCCGACCGGAACCGATACGATTCTTTGTACTGCCGTGGCCGAAGCTTTAGAGATGCGAATACCCGAGCGTATACTGCTGACGCCCACGCTTTGGTTAGGCGCAAGCTCACATCACTTGCGGCTCGGAGCCACCTTTGACTCTAGCCTTGATACCTTTGTGTCCACACTTTGTGACATTGGTCAATCGTTGCTTGAAGATAATTTTGTGCGGCTACTGTTTCTTAATGGGCACGGCGGCAATATCGATCCAATTAAAATTGCCGTTCGCAAATTACAGCCTGAATACCCCGAGTGCTTGCTGGCCGCCGGATGCTATTGGGCCAATGCTGATGAATTAATCAGCAACACACTTACCGGCGA
Organism: Blastopirellula sp.; assembly: GCA_002733575.1. GTDB lineage: Bacteria > Planctomycetota > Planctomycetia > Pirellulales > Pirellulaceae. The sequence continues at coordinate 7,002 of NVWB01000168.1, forward strand.
ACCTAAGTTTGTAGGGCATGCCTGTGAATTTGAGACTTCGATGATGCTGCATGTGCGGCCTGATCTTGTTGACCCAAATCGAACCGATGCGGGAGAGCTTGTCCCAGATCAACTCAACGGCATCTACCTCTCCCGCGACATGCGCCAACGTACGCGACATGGATATACAGGCAGGCCCGATCTAGCAACTGCCGAAAAAGGAAAACGTCTGTTCCAAGGCATTATTGATCAACTGACCAACACCGCCGAAAAACTACTCGCACAACCACTAGAAACCGAATACCAAGACTTCGTTGGAAAGTAGTTTGAGCCTCTCGACTGTCAACGGGTGACACTGACATATTCCCACACAACCAACAACCCTTCACGTGCCACTGGCATCTTGCCAGTGAGAAGTGTGATTAGAGTTTGAATTGAGTCAGGCAGGGTGTATGAATAAAAATTCATTCACCTTACGGCACTGTGGTTCAATGAATCAGATTGACGAGTCGATACGAGATTCTCACTGGCAAATTGCTAGTGGCACAAAAAAAACTTTTGGTTGATTTTAAACTCGACAGCATCACCCGTCGAATAGGGAAAAAAAGGCATATAAAATATGTATTTGTTCTGTATTTTTGTGATGGAATTGTCTACAATTTTAAGCATTCACTTTTTATCTTCAGAATATGCTTTAGGCTCTTATAGATGAACATTCTTCCTTGTCCTGCCTGTTCACAACCACTTGCTTTGCAACCAGAGCATTATGGAATCCCGATTCAGTGTCCTTCTTGCCAGCAGACGGTCACCATTGCCAGTCCTGCTGGGATTACTACTGCTGATCAAAATCCCCAGATTCAGGATGGTGGACCTCAGTTGAATCTCTCCATAGATACTTCGCATAAGTTAAAGACGACATCGAAAACACGAAAGCGAAAGAAGAGCTCTTCCTGGGCCATGCCGGCTGGATTAGTTGTTGGTTCTCTGGCCGTTTTGGCAGGAGCCTGCTATTGGTTATTCGCACTTCCGAATGTTCCCACGTTTTCTGTGATTGATGATTCAAGGGCAGATGAACTCGTGGAGTTTCAGACTCTCGTCACGCCATTACAAGCTGAGAGATGGAGCGGACAATTAGAGTATCACCTGGTGGCCTCGCCTGATGGAGCAAGCATTGATGAGAAATCGGGGCTGGTTACATGGACACCCACTGAGGAACAGGCCCCTGGTTGGGGAGACTTTATCGTTGAGTGTCTGGTTCAAGGGAATCAATCTCGGAAAGCTGCGATTGAATTTCGTGTTCATGCAGACGAAGTGAATCAGGCTCCCATCGTGAATGATGCTCAGATTTTCACAGCCATCGCAGGTCAAGAGAATCAAGTCAAAATTTTAGCCTCAGACTTGGACAGCCCACCCAATCAATTTCAATTTCAACTTGTTGAAAGTAATGTCAGGGGAATGGAGATTGATGCGAAGACAGGCGTACTAACTTGGGTTCCTAAATTTGAAAATACCAATAATACTCTCAATGTAAAAATTAAAATTACCGAGCTGGATCAAGGAGGGCTTTCAAGTGAATCGAATGTGCAATTCAAGGTGCTACCTGGAACGGACGCTCTTGGAAAATTGGTTACGAACATTCAGGATCAAGGGCATCAAATTAAAGCGACCCCTAATTCCTTTCAGCCAGGAAAACTCAATGGCAAATATCATTCTGTCGTACTGAACGAAGAAGAGATACTGTTCGCCCACTTTGATGTTTCAGAGACTTTAAAGCCTGATGTGATAGAGCTTCGCGGTACTTCGGCAGATAACTATGTTTGGCCAGGTTCTTGGTCTTCATCTAGAAAGTATTATTTCTACGAGAACCTACTGGCCGTTTATGGTGGAAATTCTACTGAAGTCATGGCGGTTCTGAAAAATGTCTTGCCCAACGATGGTAACGCAATAGCAATGCCGGGGAAACCGCTTGCGAAAACCATGGTTAAACCGATGGAGATCGTTCAGGAAGATTATGGGATTTTCAACAAGGAAGAAGGGGTAAGTATCCTGGCTCTTGCAGAAGAAGAGAAGCTATTCTCGGCCGAGTCCTACCCTGTGCTTCGGAAGATATTTTCGGATCAATTTGAAAGAGTAAATGCTGTGGATATCAAGTTGGCATTCAGCGAAGATTATGAAGCAATGATGGACTGGTTTAGCGAAAACACATCCATTAAGGAAGAACTGTATCTGGCAATTGACCCTCAGACCGATAAATTGGTCGAGGCTTTGAAAATCTTTCGGAGTATTAAAAATGCTTACCCAGAAAAAATCATAATTTATGCAGATCTGGCGATTGCGACCTCGGTGGTGTGGGATAACCCGAGAGCCATTTATTCTCACAAAGGTGCTCAAGGAGCAGCCAAGGCAACGGAAGAACCGGATTCTCTGTCGACACCTGTTGATAACTTTAAGTACCTGGTCGACGCAGAGAATTTCATGCAGGGGAGGATTCAATATGCTCCTTGGGAATTCCTGGTGCATCAAGTGAACCACACCACATCTCTCAAAGAGCGTCAGTGGGCCTTACAAAATTATGGTGCCAATCGAACAATGTTTGGCAAATGTTATCACGATGTGCCGTATGACTACACCTTGTTAAACAGTGGTTTTGAAATCGGTAAACTGATCGACAAGCCGTATCACTTGCCTAACATCAGGCAGTTTGGTGGCGTTTGTATGCACCAAGCCGACTACGCTGCTCGGGTCGGCAAAAGCATCGGCATACCGGCTGCCTATGTTGCAGGCTCAGGGAAATCTGGCGGAAGACATGCCTGGGTCATGTGGGTAGAACTGAAGAACATCACACCGAATAGTATCCAATTCAGTTTGGAATCGCACGGTCGATACCGGGGGGATCATTACTACATTGGCAATCTTACAGATCCTAAAACAGGCACTAGAATAACAGATCGACAATTAGAGCTGCGGTTACACACGGTGGGTTTAAATCCTTTAGCCAAGCGACAAGCCGACATGCTTATGATGAGCTATCCGTTACTGCAGGAGAAACTCAAATTGGATATCCCGGCCCAACTGGACTTTCTAGGAGACATCATTGCAAACGTGCCTGGCTGTGAAGCAGCTTGGGAAGAAGTCGCGAGGATTGCTGGTGAGTCTGAAGTGAAAGAAAAGCATCAGAAACGGATGGTTAATATTATTGATTTAATGTTCACTTGCTTTGCAAACTATCCAGATTTTACGATCACTATTTTTGACAACATGATTGCATTTCGTGAAAAAATAGAAGATCGGTCTGCCTTATATGAGCGTCTGATTACCTTGTATGAATTAAAGAAGAGGCCTGATCTTGCGGCAAAAGCACGCCTGACTTGGGTTGAGATGATGTTGTATGAAGGAGAGTCTGAGCAGGCCATCCAGGGATTGGCCTACACCATCAAGAAATTTCCCGATGAAGGAACGATTGTTCCCAAATTGTTAGATAAACTGGAAGAGATATGTGAAACCGTGGAGGGAGCAGAGCAGAGTTTGGCTCCGTTTTATCATTCCTTTCTGCCTGCCATTCCACAAAAGCGAGGAGGTCGCCGATCGGAATACTGTATCCAGATGTACCAACGAGGAATCACTCAGTTCCGGAAACACGGGGCTTTCCAGTTGGCCGCAATTTATGAAAATGAATTGAAAAAACTCTATTCATTGAAAGCCAGTTAAATCTCGGCAATTCAAGGAAGCGATTGATTATTACGTGGCAATTAGAGTCGCCCCCAATTTTCAAATGGCAATCGAAATTCGACGATTGATACTGACGAAATCCAACACAACCAACTCCCTTTTCGAGTGCCACTGGCTTCGCCAGTGTGAAGTGTGAATTGTGTTTGCCAACCGTATTAATAAGTGCTAGACTCTGGTGATCGGCAATCACTTTTCTTTTCTACTCTCAGGAACATGGCATCATGCGATCTGTCTTACACTCGTTGGTTCTTGGTATTTTAATCGGATCAATGGCTTGCCCAGCAGCACTTGTTGCCCAACAACCGGTAAAACCAGCGACTAAGCCCGATTTTCGATTCATCACGCCAGATAGCGTGGTAATTGCTATCGCCCACCCTGGTCGCCTTGCCGAGTCTGGTTATTTAGACGCTCTACCGCATGAAGTAATCACCGCGTTTGGGATGCGTGATCTTGGGTTTGATCCGATGGATATCGAAACGATCACGATTGTGGTGGAACCTTCTCAAGGTCTTCTACCATTACCCAATTCTGGCATCGTAATACAAATGAGAAATAAATTAGAGCAAGAAAAACTATTTCCCAAAATACAAAACGAACTTGAAGAAGTGACCGACCCTGAGTCTGGTCAGAAAATAATGATCGCTTCAGGCCCTTATACTCCAGGCTATGCAGTCTTTGGTGACAAGACTCTTGTAATCGGTAACCGCCCCATGCTCAATTCGTTACTTGCTGCAGTGAAGCAAGGTGAAAACCCTAACCGAGATGCCATCTCTAACCAATATCAAGGACACGATCTTCAAGCCTTTTTTCAAATCGAACCAATTCGTGACTTCCTTAAGGGGGCACTAGAGGAATCAGGGCTTCCGTCAATTCCCGGTATAAGTCAAGTTCCAGATGAACTGGACACAATAAAACTGCAATTTAGTATTATCAATAAAACGGAACTTTCGCTGGAGCTCGTCGGCAAAGATGAAAAAGCGGCCAAACATCTCAAGCAGATAATTGAGCTGGGCATAAATCTGGGCGAACAGATGGCCATGAAAGAATTCAACAAAATGCTTCGTAGTGAAGATGTTGTTGAACAAGCCCAGGGCAAATATCAAACGCGTGTAATGAAACAAATAATCGAAAGCCTGAAACTGGAAACAGAAGGAAACACCGTTAGAATTGCCTATCCAGATGATGGAACAGGCCCCCAGTTAGCTTCTATTGCTGTGGTCGGAGTTTTAGTTGCTTTTCTCTTACCCGAGCTACAACTGGGAAGAGGAGCATCACGAAGAATGTCATCAGTTGATAATTTGAAGCAAATCGGAATAGCCGCCCATAATTATCACGACACTTTTAATGGTTTTCCTGCCCAAGCAATCACCGATAAAGAAGGTAACCCTCTACTCTCATGGCGAGTAGCTCTGTTGCCATTCATCGAGTACAACAATCTTTATGATCAGTTCCATTTAGACGAACCGTGGAATAGTGAACATAATATCAAGTTGATTGCTCTGATGCCTGAAGTTTATAAGAATCCATCAAGCAAGGCAAATCCTGGCCTCACCCAATACTTGGCTCCAGTTGGTAAATGGACATTATGGGAAGATAATAAAAAACGAAAGTTCCGAGACATTCTTGATGGATCAAGCAACTCAATCATGATCCTTGAGGTAAATGACGAGGCATCCGTGATATGGTCCAAGCCTGAAGATTTGAATATAGATTTTGACAATCCCTTGCAAGGTCTCGGAAGCGCTCAACCAGCAGGGTTTTCAGCTTTATTCTGCGATGGGAGTGTCCACCAGATCAAACCGAATATCAACCAAGAGACGTTTAAGTTATTGTTGAAAATTCGCGATGGAAAAGTCGTTCCAGATTTTTAAATCCCAACATTAAACTGTAATTACAATCGACAAGTGACACTGACGAAAATTAACACAACCAACAGCCCTTTTCGGGTGCCACTGGCTTCGCCAGTGTGAAGTGTGATTGAGCTTGCATTACTGCTTGGATCAACCATCGTAGGGTGGCTGACTTTTTAGGCCAGCCGCCTGTTTGTGGGCGTAGTTTCATTGAAAAGTTTTCCCTGAAAATTCATGTCGCTCTCATTCTAAAAAGACATCCGTTCATTGAGTTCCAGTGAATTTGATTGATGCCGTAATTTTGATCGTTTCTGTTTAATGAAATAACATCAACAGACAGACGGCTGGCCCAAAAGGGCAGCCATCCTACGATCTACTTTACTGATCCAAAGCATGCCCACGCGAAAGCGCGAGGGCATGGCACCAGGGTTTCAATAAAAATGCCTGGGCGTGCCATACGTTTGTTTTGTAAATTGGACCAGAGCAATGGATACATTTCGTGATAAATCATGCCCGTTTGTGACCTCTTGTTGGCTGGGCCGACCCAGGTTGCGAGCAACCTGGGCTACCCTTTGAGTTGATTTCTGATGGGGGGAAAGGTGGTGTTTAGGGGGGGTTGGAAACGTGCGAAGATGCGATATGACCGCGGTCATATATTCAACCAAAGGTTATGTTTTGGTTGAATCGTCAATTTTCGCGATTTCCACTTGCCGTAAGTCGTTTGATAATAAGAGTTACGACAACGCAAGGAATTCGAACGACAACCAATTACCTGATAAAAACGGTCTACAAAACATAACCATTGGTTAAGTCCTCCGCAGCAGAGGGGGTTTTCGGGAAATTCAACCAATGGTTAATATTGGTTGAATTGGAAAGAAGAGGCAGTAAAGCAACCACCCAAATCAGCCTGGCGGAATGAGTGTTCCCGCTGGGCTGGAAGCGAGGAATGGATCACTACTATTCACTCAAGCAGCAATAAGATGTTGAACCAGTCACTACCCAACATCAATTATCGTTTTCACTTCGATTACGTTTTAGATACCTGAGAGTGCTTTTCTCTTCTGCTTGAAAACGGTTCTTGGTCCATTGTATAATCTACGCCATGAACGATATCACAGTGATTCTGAATCAGATCGAACAAGGTGACTCAAATGCCGCAGCGAACTTATTGCCGCTGGTGTATGCCGAGCTTCGGAAGCTGGCTTCGATTAAATTAACGCAAGAGAAACCAGGCCAGACGCTGCAAGCCACGGCATTGGTGCATGAAGCTTATTTGCGGATGACTGGTGGAGGTAACGAGGGAAAATGGAACTCGCGAGGGCATTTTTTCGCGGCAGCGGCCGAGTCTATGCGGCGTATCTTGATCGATCAGGCTCGGCGTAAAAAGTCAGAGAAAGCCGGAGGTGAATATCAGCGTATCTCCATTTCCCAGCTTGATAATTTAGCGCTGGATGAATCGGATGATCTTTTGGCCCTAGACGAGGCCCTGTGCAAGTTGGAAGAAGCTAGTCCTCGCAAGGCAGAACTGGTCAAATTACGCTTTTTTGGCGGGCTTACCATCGAACAGGCGGCCCAGGCTCTTGATATCGCACCCTCGACGGCCATTGCAGATTGGGCCTATGCCAAAGGGTGGCTGAAGCTCGAAATATCGAAAAATCTTGAAAATCCGAAATTTTAGTCGGTGAATCGGTGTTAATTTCTCGCACTGTCTGATAGCAAGGTTATCAGCACACTTTTGGAGAACCCCAATGAACGGCCCCCAACCGACTGAAGAAGACATTTTCCGCGTGGCCCATGAGATCACCTCGCCTGAGGCCCGGATGGCCTATTTGAAGCAAGTTTGCCGCGATGCGAACGAAGTGGAACGTGTTGTTGAACTGCTAAAAGCCGGTTCAGAAGATCAAAGCTTCCTCGAAAATGGACCAGCCGGTCTCGATGCCACCGAAATGCACACTTCGGTCACAGAAAAAGCGGGCGAGTCGGTTGGCCCTTATAAATTGCTTCAACAGATAGGCGAAGGCGGTTTTGGCGTAGTTTACATGGCCGAGCAAACACGGCCAGTTCGCCGTAAGGTGGCGCTCAAAGTCATTAAGCCTGGCATGGACACCAAAGAGGTGATTGCACGGTTTGAAGCCGAACGCCAGGCACTCGCTTTGATGGATCACCCGAATATCGCCAAAATATTTGATGGAGGCACCACAAGATCCGGTCGACCCTATTTTGTGATGGAACTCGTCAAAGGAATCCCGCTCACTAAATTCTGTGACGAGAACAAAATGGACCTGCGCCGGCGGCTTGAACTGTTCGCCACCGTCTGTAAAGCGATTCAACATGCCCATCATAAGGGCGTGATTCATCGAGATATTAAGCCATCGAACGTGTTGGTCACCTTGCACGATGGCGTGCCTGTTCCGAAGGTAATTGACTTCGGCGTGTCGAAAGCGATCTCACAGCAATTGACCGAAAAGACGATGTTCACCGCGCATGGCCAAATGATTGGCACTCCGCAATATATGAGCCCTGAGCAAGCCGAGATGAGTGGGCTCGATATTGATACACGTAGCGATATCTATTCGCTGGGTATCTTGCTTTATGAGTTGTTGACGGGAGTCACGCCACTTGACCCGAAGAAGATACGCGGGACCGCTTACTTTGATCTTCAGCGTATGATACGTGAAGACGAGCCAGTGGTGCCATCGTTTCAGTTCAGTATGCAATCCGAACAGTCAGCCACCATCGCCACTCAACGGCAATCTGATCCACAGAAACTAGGTTCTCAGCTCAAGGGCGAACTCGACTGGATTGTGATGAAGTCGCTCGATAAAGATCGCAACCGCCGCTATGATTCGGCCAATGCGATGGCGGCTGATGTGGAGAATTATTTAAACAACGACACGGTAGAAGCTTGCCCGCCGACGCTAAAATATCGATTTCAGAAATATGCCCGGCGTCATAAATCAGTTTTGCTGACCGGCGGGAGTTTTGCGGCGATTCTGATTGTTGCGACAGTGGTAAGCCTGTTTTTTATGTTTGAAGCCAGATATTTGTTAGAAGAGTTGCGGAAAGAGAAAACGTATACACAACAAACAGCCATCAACCAAGCCGTTTCTTTTGCAGCAATTGGAAATTTTGACGATGCCAGAAAAGAGCTTGCCAAGGCAGAATTAGAAGATCCAACCGCTTGGGAGAAAATGATTGAGGCGCAAGAAGCAATTTATAGAGGAGAATCTGATAAAGGAATTGCTTTATTGAAAGAAGCCAATCAGTTAGCTCCTGACGACATCATCATTCAGGCGATGCTTGCCAATGCTTATTTGACGGGCGGAATATGGGAGGAATATGCACGTACAGAGGTTTCCAAAAGCAATGTAATCCCAGAGACTTCTTTTGAAAAAATATTTGTAGGTCACGCTCTTGCTTGGACTGATATAGAACGCAGTCGTGACCTGCTTGATGAAGCAGTGGATAAAACAAATCATCCATGGGCCTATATTGCTCGCGCACGTACGCTCTCAACCATCGCGAATATCACTAAAAACGAAGAACTTATGGAGCACGCCCGAAAAGATGCAAAGCTAGGAACAGATATGCTTTCCGAAAGTGCCACAGCGCATTCAATCCAACTGAGTGTACTATTAGATGCGTACGATTTGTATAAAAACAAACTGGATGGCAAGGAACAAGAAGCAAATGCTTCTCTAGACGCCGCAGAGATCAGCGTAAAAAAAGTAGAGCAATTTTCCAACTCTCATACGGCAAATATTGCGGTAGGGCATTATTACTTAGCCAGGGGTGATCATAAGAAAGCCATGTTTTTCTTTCGTAAATCAGCACTCGCAAGGTCTCTTATATTTGAATACGCTATCGACGCTGATCGAAACCCCGAACAGGTTGTTAAGGCAATCGCTACACTTTCCAAAAAGCCATTTGAACACGGGCGGAGTATTGCTTACCAGTGTGTACTTTTGCTGGACCAGAGAAATGAAGCGGCAGAAGAAAAAGCAGAAGCTATTATTACTGAATACCTAAAGAAAGGAAAAGATGAGAAACTGGGTTGGGTGATTGACTTGGCCCTATTAACTGGGAAAACCGATGAAGCACAGGATCTTGCTAAATATCTGGTCAAAGACTTCAATGAGAAGGATATGGGTATCCGAAGCAGTTATTTAGAATTTCATGCAGCTGATTTCCCCAACGACAAGATCAATGCTTATGTATCAGCATTACCCGTTGTGAGCTGGGCTCCTAAACATTTCCATGTGGGCTTACGATACTTGGCCGGTGGGGATCGAAAGAATGCCAAAATACACTTTCTGAAAACTCTCGAATTTGGCGTCCCCCTCGATAATAACCCTAATTTTGCCAGAGCGTTTCTAAAACGCATGGAAGCCGACTCTGAATGGCCGCATTGGATTAAGAATAAGAACTCGGGTGATGAAGACAACCCTAACGAAGAATCTGGGGCCTCCATAAAACCAGTAAGCCTAACAGAACCCGTTGCAAACCCGCGAGTGGTCAATTTCTACGCTAATCAAGCAAAAGAGTATCTCCACAGTAAAAAAAAAGTAGCTGAGGTCTTGCCCCATTTCCCAGGGATTGATGGAGAGAATAACGGTCACTGGGGGACTAGCAATGAGGAAGGTAGCTTTGAAACGCAGTGGAATGCTATGGATGTCGGCGGGTTGATGTCTGCTGTGGTCGAACATCATGAGTCAACCACACCTAAAGCGGTGGCGCTAGAGTTGCCTGGCAACACAAGAATGTCAGCGTTGTTTGATCCCACGCAACTTTCATTCACTGATCTCTGGACAGGTGGGCTGCTTGAGTTTCCGGAGAGAAGATTTGGTGTAGCTGGGTCTGCAATACCCAAGGGAGAACATTGGGCAAGCTTGCAGAGTGCCTCCTGGCAGTTGCCGAAGACTGTGGAAAAACGGTATCGAGGGTTTTATCGAAATGGTTCTGCGGTCGTCTTCAAATACGAAATCGCAGATGCAACTGTTTTTGATCATGCGATAGCACATGATGGGCAGTTTATCCGAACGCTGAACCTAGATGGCGTTATGCCACTGGGTAGTTCGCTGGTTCTAATGACAAGTGATCAACCTATCATTGCAGTGCCAGATTCGCGAGTCCAATTACTCAAGGTGGGGAACGACTTCTTTATTGCGGTTAAAAACATCAAGGGCTCAGCACGCTTATCCCTGAAAAAATCAGGTGCTAAGACGGAAGCCATTATTCTTCTTGATGATGCGAATGAAGGTTCGACAGTTCAAATTGCTATGCTGCGAGGTGACGCTGAGAAAATTGAGGCTAAACTAAAACAGTTTGCGGAACAGATAGCACCAGATTTTGAGCAGCTCACCCAAGGTGGCCCTGCCCGATGGCAAGATAAAACGGTAGTAACTCAAGGAAAACTTGGCAAAGAAGATGGAGCCTATGCGATTGACACGCTGGTTATTCCGTATCGAAAGCAGAACCCTTTTGGTACGCCTTTTCGAGCCTCTGGAATTGATTTCCTGTCTGATGGCCGAGCCGTTGTGAGTACGCTCACAGGAGATATCTGGTTGGTCGACGGTATTGATGATCAATTGAAGCAATTGACCTGGAAGCGGATTGCAGCAGGTTTGAATCAGCCACTGGGTGTGCTAGTTCAAAACGACATAATTTTAGTTGCTGGACGTGATCAAATCACACGCTTACATGACCTCAATGGAGATGAGGAGATTGATTTCTATGAATGTATTACCAACGAAATGAAAACTGAAGCAGGTCACATGTACCTGAGTTGCCTTCAGGAAGATGCAGATCACAATCTTTATTTCTCCTCTGCTTCAGAAGGGGTCATGAAATACAATTTCGACAAAGAGGCAATTGAGATATTAGGAAATGGGATTCGTTACACGAACGGAATGGGCGTGAATTCAGATGGCAGTATCGTACTGGCAACTGCACAGGAAGGTGAGTGGACACCCGCGACTGCAATTTTTGAAGTGGGAAAAGGAAGTTATCACGGATGGTATGGGCCTCTGTCTGCCGAGAAAAAATATGGGTACGATCTACCTCTCTGTTTTGTGCCTCGTGGAGTTGATTTCTCTGCCGGAGAAATTGGATTCCTGCCTGACGATGAGAGATTAGGCCCCTTAGCAGGAAAAATCATTGGTCTCTCACATGGCAATTGTTCCCATTACATGATTTTACGAGAAGAAGTAGGGGATGTCGTGCAAGGAGGCATCGTGCCATTGCCGGGAGAATTCTTATCAGGCTCGCATCGAATTCGATTCAATTCTAAGGATGGTCATGTTTACGTTGTCGGAACATCAGGTTGGACCAGCTATGCGAAAGAGATAGGGTCTCTTCAACGAGTGCGATTAACAGGTAAAGCACTTCAACTTCCAACTTCGATCAAAACTCACGAGAATGGACTAATGGTACAGTTTAATACTCGAATTGATCCAAAATCGGTGAGTAAAGAAAATGTCTTTTGTGAACAGTGGAATTATATTTATGGGCCATCCTATGGTTCTTCCGAGTTTTGTGTTGGAGATTCAGAAATACAAGAACAAGGCCATAGCCGAGTCTCTGTCAAATCAGTTCAGTTAATGACAGACGGAAAAACGATCTTTCTTGAGATCCCTCAGCTTCATCCTGTAATGCAGTTTCATCTTTTTATGGAACTAATTGCCTCGAATGATACGACTCAGGAAAGTCGTTCAACACCTTTTGAGAGTGATATTTATTACACGATCAAACAATTGGGAGAACCATTTGTTGAATTCCCAGGTTATACAAATATCCCAAAAAACCAACATCCTGATTTCCCTGTTGCCCAGACCTATCCTAAAGACCCGCGTCTGGTAGAGCAGGAGAAGCTGCGAGAGCAGCGAACGCAGGATACCGTCTATCTGGAAATGGAAGCCCTGCCTGGTTTGCAATTTACGCCTAATCAATTGCAAGTTAAACCAGGTAAGCATGTGGTACTTAAAATTACAAACCGCGATTCTAGAATGCAGCATAATTTTGTGCTAGTGCGTCCAGGCCAACTGAATTCCGTGGGTGAAGCGTCTATGATTCTGGCTTCTGACCCCCAGGCTCTAGCGACCAATTATGTACCTGCTGATGCAGAGAATGTCATCTGTTTTTCTGCCGTGATAAATCCAAACAGTGAGTACACTCTTGATTTCATTGCACCGCAAGAGTCTGGTGCCTACCCGTTTTTCTGCACATTTCCAGGTCATTGGAAAGTTATGCAAGGAACATTCTATGTTACTGAAGAATCTGGTGATATGCCTTTAACTAAACGGCATCGAGTTACTTCCCGGAAATTTATTAAAATGTGGGAGCCAAATGATCTGATAGAAGAAATGGCGACTTTAGATCAGGCATCTCTTCAGCACGGATCCGAGGTTTTCAACGAGGCCGGATGTATCAAATGCCATACCATTTCAGGGCAAGGAGCTAAAACAGGTCCAGATTTATCGGATATTGGAAAGAAGTTTCAGGGAGAAACACTGCTCCACCATATCTTGAAACCATCAGCTGTTATTCATGAAAAACATCAAACGATATTAATCAACACTTTGGCAGGAAAAGTTATATCGGGAATGGTTATTGAAAGAACGGATGAAATTTATCGGTTGCTTCCCAATCCGCTTAATCCTGAAGATGTTATTGAAGTGCCACGAAAAGACATTGGCTCATCACTCAAGGGCAAAGCCTCAACCATGCCAGAAGGACTGTTGATGACCTTTACCAAAGAAGAGATAAGAGACTTAGTTGGCTTTCTTCAAAAGAGTGGAGCCCCATCGAAATCTTCTTTGTAATAAAAGTCCTCATAGATTCTAGATTCCAATTTATCAACCGTAGGTGCAAAATGTTTAAAATAACAAGCGGTTTCAAATCGATTCTATTGATGTCTGTTTTGCTGACATCTGTCTCGTATGGGCAATCAGCCCCTGGTGAGAAAGAACCCACGCTTAGCAAATCGCAACAAGAAGCTGTCGATAAGATTCAGAAGATTATGAAGAACAAATATTCGGGGAATCCGATTAAGTCAAAGGAAGGAGACGTTTATTCGGTCTATCTGAGTAGATCAGAAGTAACGGATGCCGACCTGGAACAACTGAAAGCATTCCCTGGGTTAAAGACTCTTAGCTTAGAAGATACCAAGATCTCTGACGCAGGATTAATTCATCTAAAAGGATTGAAACAATTGGAAATTCTACGATTAAATCGTGCCTTGATTTCAGATGAGGGGCTAGTGCATATCAAAGGTTTGTCAAATTTACGTTGGCTCTTGTTAAATGATACTCAGGTTACCATTGATGGTTTGCAGATGCTGAAAGCTGCTCTACCAAACTGTAGAATTTCTCTGGGATTTCGTAGAGTCCCAATTAGTTATACAACGTATGCAATTAAATTTCTGGCAGTGGCACGAACCTTGATATTGGAAAATGTACGAACGGAGATAGAACTAACAGAGGAGCAAGCACTAGAAATAGACACACTTCTGATTGCCTGGGCTAAAAATGAAACCGATGTTGTGAGAAGAAGTTTAAATCGCAACTTGATTGAAGATCAGCGGGAACCCTATCCTAGTTCTCTTGTCGTCACTAATGAGACATCAAAGAAAGTTATGGAGATCTTAACGGAAGATCAAAAACTACGTTTAGACCAATTGAAATTTCAAAAACAAGGGTTGCTGCACAAATATATTTACATCAGTCGAGAGGAGTCTGCTCAACTCAAATTGACCGCTGCCCAGCGTGGTGAGTTTGAAGATATATTTATCCGTTGGGAAAATCGTTATGGTCGACCTCGCAAGGGAACTCAGGCGGCAGCTCGATTGGATGAAAAGATGCTTGAGGTGTTTTCTGAAGAGCAACTGATAGCATGGAACCAGTTACATGGAAAACTATTCGATTTTGACAAGCCCGCTCCTGGTGAGAGAAGGAGGACATTGGGTTTCACCTATCCAAATTTAGGGATGCCAGTTGCTTGGTTAAAAAAAGAATGGGTAACTAATGAAATGAAAGTAACCGATGACCAGCTCGTAAGTATTAACGAACTACGTGATAACTGGCAGAAGTTGCGAGATGAAATTACGAAAGGGATGCGAAGCCGACCTCAACTGAAGGAACTTGACAAATTACGACAAAACATGCGAAATCTAAGCGGGCAAGCAATTGATATCACCGATCAAATTACAGCAGTTCTTACCGCTGATCAAAATACGCGACTTGATCAAATAATGATCCAAAGTCGTGGCGTGATGGCCTTCAGGGAACCAACCAACTTACGATTTTTAGAATTAAATTCATCTCAGAAAAGAGATCTTCAGAGGGTTGTTTCTAAGTCATCCAATTCTCACCTAGATTATCAAAACAATAAAATGGATGAGTTTATGAAAGTTTTAACCGAGCAACAAAAGAAAAAGTGGATAGCCAAGAGGGGAGAGTTGATCGATTTCCCTGTAAAAGACAAGCCTACTCAGCCTGAACCATCTCCATCAGTAGATAGGTAAGGTTTGCTGATCGCTCACTAAACCTTAGCTATATATTATTCCGACTCCATAGTAATTCGACGAAGTTGCCCATTGCTGCCACCGACTGCCAAGGTGCCATCGGTTGGATGAACGGCCAATGAGTATGCCCAGCCATCCACAGCGGGAATATCGTGGAGCACTTCCACCGTATCTGGATCAATCACATACACATGGCCATTGGTGCAGCAGGCCACAACTTTTGATCCGTCAGGAAGCCAGGCCACATTGAGTGGAATCGACTTGAGTTTTGCGAACCTGACCATACGACCAATCGTTGGTTGCCATAGGCGGACCGTTCGATCTCCACTGGCCGAAGCGACCATCGGCAGACCGTCAGCAGCAGGGCGAGTTGCAAGGTGATGAACATGTTGTGTGTGGATGCTGAGGCCATGAATGAGTTCAGCGGAGTCGGAGTTCCACACTCGTAAGCTTTGATCGATACCGGTGGTGACCAATGTCCTTTGATCAGGCAAAAAACAAATCGATGAAACACCACGTGAATGACCTTGGAGCGTGTGGATTGGCTTCTCGGATTTTATGTCCCAGATGTTCACCGTATAATCGAGACTTGCGGTGGCTAGTGAAGTTTCATTTCGCCAAGCGACCGTCGTCACCGAATCGGTGTGATTTCTAAATAAATGAAGTGACTTGCCTTCTGGCCAAGAGAAAATCTCAACGCTTCCGTCTTCCGCAGGCGAGCCACCCGCCACTGCTAATCGATCCCCCGAAGGTGAAAAGGCGATGTCGTGTAAATTGACCGCTGAGACTTCGATTCGCTTCTGCTGAACCAGTTCTGGCCAACTATAGACTTGCAGGCCAGCTTGTGAGCAAGCGACGAGAGAGTTACCATCTGGCGCGAAAGCAATCGAAGTTACTGGTGGTTCCGCACTTCGCGCGGAAGTGACTTGAAGGACAATCGATAACGCGGCAAATAATAGAAAATTGAAACTCATAGCTATCCAATCAATTCCGAAACCACTGTTGCTGTCTCTGGTGCAACTCGAACGGGACGTCCATCGCTAGTGTGAAGCAAGTGGGCCGGGTCAACACCAAGTAGCGTGAAGATCGTTGCTGATAAATCGCCTGGCGTTACCGGTCTGTCGCTAGGGTACTCGGCCAGTTTGTTGCTGCTGCCGATTACTTGGCCACCTTGAACACCGCCGCCTGCTAAAGCAACACTAAACACATTGGGCCAATGATCTCGGCCTCCGCTAGTGTTGATCTTGGGAGTGCGACCGAATTCGCCCATGACAACCACCAATGTTTCATCCAGCATGCCACGCTCTGACAAATCTAGAATCAATGAACTTAACGCCTTATCGAGCGATGGAATGTGTGCGTTCGGGTCGGTTGGATAACGTTCTTTGAGAAGACCGATATCTTGGTGGCTATCCCAACCGCTGCTGTTGACTGTAACAAATGGCACGCCCCGTTCCACAAGCCTACGGGCCAGCAAGCAACTCTGCCCAATGCTGTTGCCGCCGGTTCGACCATAACGCTGCCGGATGCTTTGTGGTTCATCCGACAGGTTGAAGGCTTCTTTGGCACTTGTTGAGGCGATCAAATTATAGGCGCGTTCGAGATCAGGATCGGTTTGCGAAGTGGCAGAAGCGTCTTTCTCTCGACTGAACTGGTCAAACGCATTCACGATATTGCGTCGTCGATCTAGCCGATTAAGATCGAGACCTTGATAGAAATCGAGATCACGCACTTTAAAGTTGGCTTTCTCTGGATTGCCGCCGACAGAAAATGGGCGTGTTGCACTGGGCAAAAAACCATTTCCAGAGACTGCCTTACTGAACTTAGGAACAGCGATATTGGGTGGAAGAATGCCTGATTGTGTACGAACTTGAGCCAAGGTTGCACCAAACGTAGGGTACTCAACCGCAGGCGTCGGTTTGTAGCCGGTCATTAAGTAATGCGTGCCGAAATTATGTTCGCCCAGTGGAGAGGTCATTGACCGAATCACGGCAATCTTGTCCATCATCTTCGCCGTTCGTTCCAAACATTCTCCGATGCGAACACCAGGAATATTAGTCGCAATCGAATCAAGCGGGCCACGTACTTCTGCCGGGGCATCGGGTTTCGGGTCAAAGGTTTCGAGATGCGTAGGTCCGCCATCGAGCCAAATTAAAATACAAGATTTGGCTTTTGCAGTGGGCAGCGTTTCAGCCGCGATTGTTCTTTGCATACGAAAGAAATCACCCAGTCCGAGTCCTAACGCCGAGAGTCCGCCAATCCGAATCAGATCGCGGCGTGTTACACCATCACATCGTTGTGCTTTGTTCATCTTGTACCCGTCAAACCTTAATGATTGGTCACAAATTCGTTACACGTGAGTAGGCCCCAGACAAAATCTTCGAGAAACGCCTGTTGTTCCTTTTCGGACTTGATAGACTCTAATTGTTGTTTCCAATGCTTATTTTCATCGGAAGTCGGATGCCGATTGAGTGCCGTAAGATAAAACTCGTCGATAATTTCCATGGGCCGTTTGTCAGATTCAATCAAGTTGAATAACCGACTGCCGCGTGCTGCAATGCGAGCGTTCAGCAAGTCTCCGTTGAATAAGTGGAGCTTTTGTGGAAGCCCACCGACTGCTGCGTTGGAACTTTCACACGATTCTTCACGACCACAACGGCCCAGGATATCGAGAGTCAGTGATTGGGTTATTGGATTGACAAGCATCACGGCCCGAGTCCCTGCGGCCAGTTCACCATATTTGCCCGAGATGCCCAGTACGTCTGAGATTGCATCGGCCAGTACTTCTGGTTCAAGCGGACGCCGTGACGCATGCGAATAGAAACGGTCGTCATCTTTATTTTCCACAGTAGCGTTCGCGCTACGGGCATAAGCTTGACTATTGGCAATGACCCGTAAGGTGTGTCGCAGACTATATCCATGTGCCATAAAATCATCGGCCAGTTCGTCTAACAAGGCAGGGTGTGTCGCTGGATTGGTGGCCCGAAAATCATCGACCGGTTCCACCAAACCACGGCCCATCATCTGTTTCCATAGGCGATTGACGATGGCTTTTGCAAAGTAAGGGTTATCAGAACTAGTCAACCAATCGGCCAGTTGTTGTCGTCCATCAATGATGTCGCTGGCGAGAAAGTCTTCGCCTGGTATTCGTAGTAACGCTGACTCCAGAGTGCGTGGATGAACCACTACGCCATTGGGTTTTGTCTTAACCACCTTGCCGCTTTCGATTTTGGCGAAGATGGCCGCCAGGCCGTGGTAGTCGTCTTGGGTCCAGCGATCCAGTGGGTGGTTGTGGCAGTTGGCACATCGCAAGCGACTGCCCATGAAAAGTTCGCTGACAAACTCGGCCTGTTCACGCGGGCCTTTTGACGTGCGGTAAAAGTTAGCAGGACCAATTTTATGGGTATCGCCGGTTGCCATGATCAATGTTCGGGCCAGTTGTTTATAGCTTACTTTGTCACGAATTTGATCGGCAAGCCACTTGTGATAGGTTTGCAGTCCCTGTGTGTCTTCGGGCTGTGGACGCAGACGCAGAAGCTTGGCCAACTGCAAGGTCCAGTATTGATTAAACTCTTCTGATGCAAGTAATTGGTCAACAAGCTTCGTTCGTTTATTGGAAGCGTTCTCTGCAAGGAATGATTCTACTTTGACCGCCAGTGGTAGCCGGCCGGTTAAATCAAGTGAAGTCCGCCGCAAAAACGTGGCGTCATTCACATTGGGTGCAACTGGCAAGCCCAGCGTTTTTAGTGACTTGAGAACCTCGTCGTCAATGAAATTATTTCGACGCGCATCGGCCAGTGAAAGCGGGCGGTCATTCAGAGGCACGATCAGTTCTATCGGCACCACTTCACTTAAATAACGAGCCACCACAATATGGCGACCGCGCCTGAGCACTTTCGAGTTTGCGGTGTCTGTGTCGATCTCGACTGCTGTTGAATCTTCGGCTTGAAAGACAGTCCACTTCGTCACGTCACGGCTGGTGCCATCGGTGTAATGTGCGATGGCCTGAAATACGACCGATTCACCCAGTGATTTTCCGACATGTTTTTTGGGCGAGATTTCAACACGTGCTAATTTGCGTTCCGATTGATTTCCGGCGCCCTGTTCAATCCAATTCATTAACAATTGGGCGCTTTCACTGTCGTAGTCGAAAATCGTCTCTCCTCCATGCTCAATATATTCGGCTGGCTTTAAGACAATCAGGCTTTGGTCTGGATGAGACAGGTTGACTCGTCGCCCTTCTAGCTGAAGTACGATAGCCTCGAAGTCAAGTTCCGGGTTGCCGCCGTAGAGCGAAAGCTTGAACCCGCCTCTGCCAATCGCGGCCCC
Source organism: Blastopirellula sp. (assembly GCA_002733575.1). Classification (GTDB taxonomy): domain Bacteria; phylum Planctomycetota; class Planctomycetia; order Pirellulales; family Pirellulaceae. Next base: position 26,409 of record NVWB01000168.1, read on the forward strand.
ATGGCACGCACCTGCATTGCAACCATGTTTGGTGAATAACGGAATCAAGTCGTTCTTGAAATCGACAACCTGGCTTTTAGCTTCCTGGGCAGTGCATACTGAGCCCAGCAGAATCGTGATTAAAATGTGGGTGACTAATACCTTCATCGTGTTTCTCATAAGAGTGAAGCATTCAGATAGGTTTTAGTATAATATAGTCACTGCCAATTGAGAACTGCGATTCAGGGGTATTTGCTTAATGCTACGATCTTCAAGAAACATTGAAAGGTAGGGGACTAAGTCGCTGGTTTGATCGAATGCTTCAATTCAGACCTGGCCCAACGTGCCGAATTCTTTCATATCGACTTGCATCGTGTCGAACAAGAAGCCGTAACCAGCAAGCCCTAGTTACACTGTTTGCTCAATGTTCTTCGGTGAAAAATTAACACTCCAATCAAAGAAACCGATTGCGTTAAGCTTTTCTTTGAGAGTCGAGGCATCGTTCTCAGCTAAAGGGGGTTGAGGCAATCGACACGTTCCGCAATCAACGCCTAGCATGCCTAGCACTTCTTTCATGCCGGAATGAAAGGGGTATTTTCCGATAGCACGGATCATGTTGATTGATAGTTTTTGCATTTCACGAGCTTGCTCAATTTCGCCAGACTTGAATAATTCAATGATTCGTAGATACAATGGTGCCGCGATATTGTAGGTGCTTCCGATTGCTCCCTTGGCACCAGTGGCCAAGGCGCCGAGCAACATTTCATCGCAACCCCAGACGACGTCATATTTTCCATTTTCAAATTCAAAGCATTCCTGGAATTCATGCAGCTTGGTATCGGTGTACTTCAATCCTGTAAGCGTTGGAATTCGTTCCCCTGCCTTGGCAAGAAACTCGACCATATCAAGACTTGAACCAGTGAGGATCGGAATGTGATAGTAATAGAACGGAAGGCCGGGTGCACCTGAAGCGATTTCACTCATGCTATCGATCAACGTGTTAATATCGTTGATCTTAAAATATGAAGGACAGGTAGCTGAGATCACATCGGCCCCGATTTCTTCTGCATGTTTGGCGAGTTGTTTAGCTTCGGCCAAACTGTTGTGCCCGACTTGCACAATCACCGGCACACGTTTTTTGGTTGCTTGCACATAGGCGGCGGCAACGGCCTTTCTCTCTTCGGTGGAAAGCGACATGCCTTCGCCTGTGCTACCACACACGTAGAGTCCGGTAATTCCACTTGCTAATAGCCCTTCGACCATTTGAGGAATCTGTGAAAGATTGACTTGGCCATCATCATCTAAAGGTGTATAAGTTGCGGCGATTAAACCTTGTAGTTTAGTTGAATTCATATTGAAGTATTCTTTCCCTGGAGAGATGTTTAATTTTATGTCAGTTTAATTAGTTGAAGGTGCCGCTTTGGATAACTTATCAGGATGCCAGTACTCTAGATACTTCCACCCACTTGCTGGAGATCGTCGTTTTTCCTTATCAACGGCATCATTTTCATCCATCAATTGTTTTAACTTTTCAGGATCGACAATCGGATCGGCGGTTTCTTTCTGCCAATCTTTTAAAGCGGTAATTAATCGCTGCTTCTGTTCTTTAAACTCAGGAGTGTTCGCCAAATCATTCCATTCATTTGGGTCCGAATTCAAGTCGTACAATTGATACAGAGGAGGATTTAACCAGCGTGCATACCCAGCTTGAGTTTGCTTTGAAGCCCCCAGCAGTTCTTGGTCGGTTAAAGATCCGGCCCAGTGTGAAGCCCCATGAATGCGATAATAGCGGGCCGCCGGGTCTTCTCGGTCATGAACAGGCGAATAGATCAACTTAAACCGAGAATCACGGATGGTGCGTTGAGGAAACGTCAAATGGGCCGCATCGCAATTTCTTTCACAAGCAAGATATTCTCTGAAATCAGTTGACTGCTTAGTGAGTATGGGTCGAATTGTTTTTCCTGGTAAGCCTGAAGGACTCTGAATTCCGGCCACGTCAAGAAAAGTGGGCAACAAGTCAATGGTTGAAACCAAGGCTTTTGATCGTAAACCTGCTTTGGTGTGATCTGGCCACTTTACGATAAAAGGAACTCGCATTCCCCCTTCATACACGGTGACCTTGCCACGCGCCATTTGTGCTCCATGGTCTCCGATGAAAATGACCAGTGTGTTCTCAGACTTGCCTGAGTCTTTTAGCTGCTTTAGAAGTTGGCCAACACAGGCATCTAATCGCAACATGCAATCGTAATAATTTTGAACAACTTTTTTCAATCTCGGATTAGCATCTCCGACATACGGCATTACTTGAACTTTATCTGCTTCGACCTGGGTCTCAGGCAATCCGCCGACCTGACCTTGCAGCGGCCAATGAGCATCAGGGTAGTTGACGGTCATAAAGAAGGGGCGGTCCGATTCACGAAAGAATTTGCCTGCTTCAACCGCATATTGGGCCACCTGTTTTTTGGCGAAGTTGGACGAAGGTTGATAGCGGAAATCGACATGCAATTCGACCGCATCGGCAGGATTCACATGAGTTTTTCCAATCAAACCAGTTCGATAACCGGCTCCTTTCAGCAGCGAATAACTGGTCGGCCACTTTTTAAACCAGCCATAATTGTGAGTCGCCAGACCCAGTTGTCCGTTTTGATGTGGATACAGGCCTGTGAAAATCGTGCTGCGAGAAGGACTGCAAACCGACTGCGTTACATATCCCTTTTCAAACAAAACTCCCTCGGCTGCTAATTGATCAATGTGGGGAGTCGTGATGACCGGGTCACCATAACAGGAAAGTTCACAACCATGATCTTCGCCGACGATTAACAAAATGTTCGGGCGTTGATCTTTTCCCTTTATTAATGTTGTTTCATAGAGTTCCTCTGCGCTCTCGGTGGTGAATGGAGAAGCAGGAAGATTTTCAGAGTTAGTTAAATTAACCGACGGTTCAGGATAAGGGGCCCAAGCATAACGAACATGCTGCGGTTGTTTTACATGACTGCTCGAAATTGAAAGGAGATTGTCCTTTGCAATTTGTGCTGTTGCTGGATAAAAGATGCCATCGTTTCCACAGATTTCAAAGTGACGAAGCGGTTCCCCATCGGATGATTGGAGACCTTTTTCTGCATGATCAAAAGTCAGTTGGATTGATTCATTCTTCTTTACAGCCTGTTGAACCAGTGGACCGGAAGGAACCATCTCTTGGTTGTAAGTGTTTCCTAGTGCCCAAATCGCAAGCCGGTTTCCGACTGTCTCTTTATCTGTTGGATGAACATTGGATGGATGCCCCGTGTCGATGGTGATTGCCATGCCGACATTATTCAACTGCTGTGCAACTTGTCGTTGGCCTTCTCTGAACCAAGGCCAGAACTCACGATTGATTGCCGGTAGTTGCACAAAGATAAAAGGGAACTCACCTTGGTTCCAATCCGCTCGCCATTGATTAATCAACAAGGTAAACAGTTGTTGATGCTCTTTGGTTCGAGCCATCGATTCAGCATTTGATTCGCCCTGATACCAGACGACTCCTTTGATGGCGAACGGGATAATAGGTTCAATGCCGGCTCTCCACATAAACCCTGTTTTAAAAGAATGGTTGGGCCCTAAGTGATCTCCCGGTATCGTTTCTCCAGATTGCATGGCTGCCAGCAGGTTTTGTTGTCCACGCGTTTTACAGAACTCACCCAATCGTGGATTGTCGAGCCAATGGCCAGAGACAAAGTCCTTGAAATTAGGATCACTTTCTAAAGCTTCCCTCGAAATCCATGCTTCCGCTGGAGTTCCACCAACGGCCGGGCATATCAAACCGACCGGCACTTTTAGTTCTTGCTGTAAGCGTCGGCCAAAATGCCACGCGACTGCGGAGAAGTCTTTCGCTGACTCGGGAGAAGCAACTTGCCATTTGCCTTCGCAATAAGATTCAGGCGTGAGTCGTGCTAGATGTTTTTCAGTGTAAGTACCAGAACTGCCAGTTGCTCCTCCTTGGAGATGAAGCAGTCGCAGATGCTTTTGATTTGCAGCATTCGCAAGTTCTTCTTTGGCTGTCGATGCTTGACTCAGTTTCCACTCCATATTGGATTGGCCAGCACATATCCAAACTTGGCCGAATAATACATCCTTGAGTTCAATACGTGAATTGCCAGATTCAACGGACAAACTAGTCGGAACAAAACTAGCTTGACGTGCAGGGAATCGAGTCTGCCAGTTCCCCGACTTATTTGCTATCGTTGTTTGAAGCTGATTGCCTAGCGACACAGTGACTTCTGCCCCAGGCTTTGCTGTTCCCCAGACCGGCAACTCCGCATCGGCTTGTAGAACCATATGGTCACTAAAAACTTGTGGTAAAGTGAGCGTAGTAGGTTGTTCAGTCTTGGAGACTTCGTTTTTTACCTTGCCCTGGATTGCACTTAACTTCACTCGCTGAAAAGTCATGTGAGCCCGACTACCTTCGTACAAGATGCCCACCGTCTCGTCATCGATCATGCTCATGCAGGAATAGCCCCGACCGCTGCCTTCATCTAACAGAAGTCGATGTTCTTTCGGCCATGTCGTGCCATGATCGTTTGAACCTTTAATCGTTATGTGATTGCGGCCAGAGAGACTGTCTGGGTTTGAGAACAGCAGCCAGCCTCCGACATCTTTGCCTAATTCTTGGTCGACATTGATGATACTTGCCATGCAAGACCGCGGTTCGATCAAGGCTCTCTCTGAAGTGGAATGCTTCTCCCAGGTCTTGCCCATGTCTTTAGTGATCATCACGACTCGAACTGACTTGCGATTGTAACGGCAGTTGAGCATCAACACGCCCGGTTCAATTTCAACCACTTGGGCTTCGGTCGTATCATCAAATGCACCTGTACCAACGTGCCAATTTTCGCCATGGTCTTTTGAGTAGATAATGGTTGAATGGGGCAGTCGGCGATCCTCAGGTGAGTCTTGATATTGGGCAGCGAATACAATAGTTCCATCTCGCATGGTGATCCCTTTGCCAGGGCCTTGCAGGATAAAACTCCATTTGGGGTCTTTGACTTGTTTGGTGATGTTAATTGGTTTTGACCAGGTGACCCCATCGTCATCACTTTTTACAAGCATAAACTGCCCGGTCTCTTCTGGCTCCAATCCAGGGCCTGAACCAGTCCAAGAACGATTGCCATGGCTCCACGTTGCAGCGACCCAAATAGTGCCTGTTTTTTGATCGACTAAAACTGCCGGATCGCCGATGCCGTCGTATCGCCAATCTGGATCATCGCCCATATCCATGATGTTTTGCATCGTTTCCCAGGTTCTGCCACCATCGACACTGCGAGACATTCCAACATCGATATCCCCCGGCAAGTCTCCTCCGGTCGTATTGCGAATATCATAGACACCGATCAGTGTTCCATTGTTCGTGGTTGCTAGTCCTGGAATTCGATACGTGTGAACACCATCGTCTCCTCCATTTCGTACTGCCACGCCGAGGCGGTGAATGATTTTATCATTGGCAAGCGTCACTTCTTTTCCGTTGGAGAACTTGACACTCTTACAAATCGCTCGCAGTGTGTGATCAATGTTCGCTGTTGAATTCAATTCACAACTTAACCAAAAGTAGTTGGCACCATGCTGGAGTTGAATCTCTCCTGTGAATTGTTTCGATGCTAAATCACCTTTTGAATCTTCTCCAAACTTCGTTGTGACTTTAGTGAGATTGGGAGAATCGCCTGAAGCGTAACAAGCCACACTTTGAATATCCGCCGGCAAGTCCGAGCCAAACAGACTGCTTTGTATTTCCGAGACAGAAATTGGATTGAGAGTGCCTTCAACATCAATGCGTATTTTCAGCAGAGGGTTTTGCGTTAATCCGATGAGCACAGGCACTTCTACGTCTTCAACCGTTACGCCAAGTATTTTCTGCGGGGTAGGCGGCACCAGACTCAGGTCATCAATTAATATGCCAGAGCTACTTGGGCTAGTGCAGATAAAACGAAGCTTGGTTACTTTTTCGCCAACAGGCACGGTGACCTTGGTGAGAAAACCGCCTATTTTAATCACTCCATCTCCGTTGTAGATTTCGGTCCACTTCTTCCCATCGGTCAATTGTTGAATTCTAAATTCAAACGGAGAACGGCGGGTCCAGCGTTCTGTCTGAAAGGTCAGTGAACTGCCAGCTTTCTGCTGATTAAGAGTCAGTTCGACCGTTCGTTTCTCCCCGCCCAAGATATGCAGACACTGTTTACCTGAATAACGATGAGCTGGGTCAATCTCAGCATGCCCTTTTTCGGCCGTCAGTTTTCCGATTGCAGTTGCAACTTCTGTAAACGCACCAGTAGGACACTCTTCGAAACTAGTGTTACTTTTTGAAGAGGTAGTGGTTGGCTTTTGTTTGCTAAACGAAATTCCGATCTCTTGATGAAGTCTGGCTGATAGGTCTTTGATTTCTGCTACAAATCGAGAGTCATTAATCAAGTTCTCTGTTTCAATGGGTTTCTGTTGATGATGATCGTACAATTCTCGGTCTACAATTCTCTTGGAATTACGCTCAATCCATTCGGTGTATCGCCAGTGGTTGGTTCGTAGTGAATAGCCCATCATCTTGCCACGTGGATATTGGCTTATCGCAACATCGCTGGAGCTTGCATCAGGTGATTCTAATTCTGCTGTAAGACTTGTACCTTCCAATTCATCGGAAACGGCCAACCCAGCTAACTCAGCGAGTGTAGGGTAAAGGTCAACCAGTTCGGCTAATGAAGATGTTGCTATGCCTGGCTCTTGCATGCTAGGTGTACGGATGATGAGAGGAACCCGTGTATCCAATTCAAAATTGGTCGTTTTGCCCCAAAGGCCATGTTCACCTAAGTGATACCCATGATCGCCGAAGAGTACGACAATCGTATTTTTTTCTAATCCATTCTCTTTTAGTGCATTAAGAACTTTTCCAACTTGGGCATCAATGTAGCTTATGCACGCATAGTAGCCATGTTTTAATCGACGACGATTGGCTTCGGGGATTTTCCCTTGATTAGGTTGATCGGTGTAGCGGCGAATTTCGCCTGATCCATGTCCGGCGTAGACTGGTGCGCCGTCAGGCAATGAATCTCGACTGGCAAGATCGATTTCTTCTGGATCATAGAGATTCCAATATCTCTTTGGGGCAACAAACGGGGTGTGCGGTTTGATAAAACCAACGGCTAAAAAGAATGGTTGGCCTGAGTCTTTCAGATTGCCAATTGCTTGAACTGCAGCAGCGGCAACTTTTCCATCATAAAGCGTATCATCGTCCACCTCAGGGTCTTCGGTCATTGGGCCGAAGACTAGTTTCTGAGTCCAATCATTCGGTTGGGGATTTTTGGGGCGAAAGGAAGAGAGATAAGATTGCTTGGCTTGCTCAATTCCAGATTCGGTATAGTAATATCGAGGACCAAATCGTGTGGTAGGAACCGACCACGATTGTGGATCACCCATGGTGTCCCAACTTGTTTTACTGGCACCATCGGGGAATACACCATGATAAATCTTCCCAATACTTTGAGCATGGTATCCATTTTGTTTGAAATGCTGTGAAAGCGTGACAACATTCGGGTGATTACTGCGGAAATGTATATGGTTGCCAGTCACGCCGATGGAATCTGGCCGCAAGCCGGTCATCAAACTGGTGCGAGAAGGGTTACAGACCGCTTGCTGACAATAAGCTCGCTGGAAGAGTCGACCACTGGCAGCCAGAGAGTCAATGTTCGGACTGACCACTTTCGAGTTACCATAGCAACCCAACTCAGGGCGGAGGTCATCGATGGCAATCATGAGCACATTGACAGGAGACTCTGCTTTAATTGCATTAACGCTGCAAACACTGATTAGGTAAACAGTTAAGAAGATTACTTGGCGAGTGAATGTGCTCATTGATTAACCCTAAAAGTAGTGATTCAATCATTTTAATCATGGTCAGAAAATTACGCTACTCACCTGACCACACCTTTGATATAATATGTTATAACATAAAATATCAATCACAATCAAGCCTTTTTTTCAGAACCTGGAAAAGAGATTGTCGGCTCTAAACAGTCTTTGGGGCGAATAGAGCAAAAACCAACTCACACAAGAAAAGGCAAATCGACTTGTAATTTCGTTCTCGCGAAAACAATTAATCTTCAACCAATCTTTGATGAAGTAATTTAACTTCTTCTGCAAGAGTAGGTTGAAGCTCGATGAGTCTAGAGAGGATGTCTATTGAACCATGAAACAATGTTAGAAGAATGATGTCGTTTGACTGAACATCGAAAACAAGCACACGTTTGTTGATGCAATAAAATTTCAAGTGTTCAGGAAAGCCTGTTTCTGTGCGAAGCAAACCGGGATTGTCTTTAATAAGCGACAGTGAGTCTTCGATTTGTAAAAGATATTTTGCCGCAGTGCTCTTCCCCCACTGCTTGATAGAATACTCTTCTATTTCAGTAATATCTTGAAGGCTTCGATCAGTGAGAAGAAGTCGGACTTTTTTTCCGTGTTTGTTTTTCACGGTCATTTCTTCTTCAGCATCGCTTGAAGATCGCCCTTAAAGGTTTCTGTGCGTCCGTTGATTGCATCCTGATAGCCAGATAGAATTCCGTCGCGAATCTCGGCCGTTTGTTGTTGCAATTTTTTTTGACGCAGTAGATCTCGGACAAACTCGCTCGGAGTTGCATAAAGCGTACCATCACCGCAATTTTGATCAACGAACTCTCGGAGGTCATCCGTGAGAGATAAATTTAAAGAACTGCTCATTGATAAATATTCCTTATTCTTAGTCCCTGAATTGTATATCGGTAATCGATATTTGTCAATATTCGCCATGAAAGACGTTAGGGCTTCTACATGCTGTACGACCATTACCTTGAAGAATCAGCTTGAATACGAACTAGAATTTTGTAAACTGGCAATTATTCGGAACTCTTGAGTTTCAACGGGGTTACTACATAAATGTAGACATAAATCAGTGCGATAGCGGTGATTTAACTCATTTCAGCGAATCCCTTCTCCATATTTCCTATCCAACTCCCCCGCGAGAATTCCCATGAGCAAGACTATTCTTTTTTCCATCGTCTCACTGTTTCTGTTTGGTTCTCAACTTTCGGCCGATAACTGGGGCCATTGGCGTGGTGAATCTGGCAATGGTATTTCTACCGAAGCCAAACCGCCGACCGAGTGGAGCGATACCAAGAATGTGAAATGGAAAGTGGTCATTCCCGGTCGTGGCTCAGGCTCGCCTGTGATTTGGGGAGACCAAGTGTTTGTGGTCACAGCCGTCAACGCCAAAGGCGATAGCCAACCTGCTGCTCGTCCCTCACGACCACAAGGCACTCGACCTCCACAAGGTGAAAATCGACCTGATGGCGCACGCCCACCGCGATCTCAAGGTGGCGGAGGCGGCAGACCACCAGGTGCAGGCGGACGCCCAGGCAGTGGGCGACCCGGTGGTGGGCGACCAGGCGGCGGAAGACCTGGCGGTTCAGCCGAGTTTTCTGAATTGCAAATCAAACTGCTTTGCTTTGATCGTAACACTGGTGATCTTCAATGGGAGCAAACTGTGGTAACCGCCAAGCCGCATCAAGGAACCCACTCTACCAATGGCTTTGCTTCTGCTTCGCCTTGTACCGATGGCGAGCACGTTTATGCCCATTATGGTTCACGCGGGCTTTACTGTTACACCATGGATGGCAAGCTTGTTTGGAAACGCGATGACTTCGGAAAAATGGAAACCAGAAACAGCTTCGGCGAAGGCAGCTCACCTACCATCGAAGGCGACAAAATCATTCTGCCTTGGGATCACGAAGGTCAATCGTATGTGTATGCGTTGAACAAACAAACCGGAAAAACCATCTGGAAAACCGAACGAGACGAACCCACCTGCTGGGGCACACCGCTTGTAGTTGAACACAACGGCAAAAAACAGGTTATCTTGAATGGTCAGACCTGTGCCAGAAGTTACGATCTAGAAACCGGAAAAGAACTATGGCGTTGTGGAGGGCAAACTGATCGACCTGCCGCATCGCCAGTTGCCGCTGATGGCTTAGTGATTGTGGGCAGCGGGTTCCGCGGCTACTACATGGGCGCGTTCCGATTAGATGGAAAGGGTGATATTGAAGACTCGAAAAGCGTCGAATGGACACTCGGTCAAAACACGCCAGACATTGCCTCGCCACTTTTGTCTTCAGGCAGAGTTTACTTCTACAAAGGCAAGTCCGGCATCTTGTCTTGCGTTGATGCAGCCACCGGCGAAGCTCATTACACCGCAGAACGAATCGATGGTCTATCCAGCATTTACGCATCGCCCATCGCCGCAGGAGGGTACGTTTACCTAACTGGCCGCAGCGGAACTACTGTGGTGATCGATGATTCGAGCAAACTGAACATCGTCTCGACCAATTCCGTTGGCGAAACGGTCGACGCAACCCCTGCCCCGGTTGGCAACCAGCTATTCATCCGAGGCGAAAAGCACTTATTCTGCATTGGCGGGTAATAAAAAACATGGGAGAACATCGGGAAGAAATCTCGAATTAACAGCGTGTTAATAACACTCTAGCCGCCAGAGATTTCTTCCAGTTCTTCCCAGCGTTCGATTGTATCATTCAACTTTGTGCCGATTTCATCTAATCGTTGCGATACCGTTTTGATTTCGTTCGCGGGTTTTTGATAAAAACCAGGGTCGCCCATCTGTAGTTGGATTGATCCTTGTTCCGTTTCTAGTTCTTCAATCAATACAGGCAAAGATTCAAGCTCACGCTTTTCCTTGTAGTTGAGTTTACGAGATTTAGCCTGCTTTTGTGCTTCCTGACTCGAAGTTTCGCTCGTAGTAGAAGAAGTCTTGCTCCCTTTTGCTGGCGAGCTAGTTACGGAGTCAGCAACTCGCTTGCGTTGTGCAACCCAGTCGGAATACCCGCCGTCATATTGCCGAACAGTCGCGTTTCCTTCAAAGGCAATCGTACTGGTCGCCACATTGTCTAAGAACTCTCGATCATGACTAATCACGATGAGCGTACCTTGATATTCCATCAGCATGTTTTCCAACAGTTCCATCGTATCGGCATCCAGATCATTCGTCGGTTCATCGAGCACTAGCATGTTCGAAGGCTTCGCAAACAATCGGGCCAGTAGCAGCCGGTTCTTTTCTCCACCTGAAAGATATTTGATCGCTCGGTTCGCTTGTTCGCTGGTGAACAAGAATTCTTGCAAGTACCCAACCACATGCTTCGAACGCCCATTGATGGTGATCTGCTCGTTTCCATCACCGATATTTTCACGCAACGTCTGCGTTTGGTCTAACCGGGTATGCAGTTGATCAAAGTAAGCAACCTGCACATTGCTGCCGGTTCGCACGGTGCCTTGATTCGGTTTTAACTCGCCGAGCAATATCTTCAATAAGGTGGTTTTGCCGATACCATTGGGGCCAACGATTCCAATTTTTTCGCCACGCATAATAGTGGTCGAAAACTCATCGACAATGTTCATATCAGGAAACGCATGTTGAATTTCACTGGCCTTGATGACTAACTGACCAGATCGTTCGGCATCATGAACTTCTAATTTGACCGAGCCAACTTTAGAGCGTCTGTCCTGATGTACCTCACGCAGTTTCTTCAAGTCACGCACGCGGCCTTCATTACGAGTTCGCCGGGCCTTGATTCCTTGACGAATCCAAGTTTCTTCAATGGCCAGTTTTTTATCGAACAGGGCGTCCTGTTTTTCTTCGGCTTCTAAAGCGGCCTCTTTGCGAACCAAATAGGTGTCGTAATCACAGGCCCAACTGGTCAGTTTGCCCCTGTCAATATCGGCGATTCGAGTGGCCACTTTTCTGGCGAATGCACGATCATGTGTGACAAACAAAATTGTGCCCGCGAATGTCTGCAAGAATTCTTCCAACCAGATGATCGATTCGATATCCAAATGGTTGGTCGGTTCGTCGAGTAATAATACCTGCGGTTGACAGGCCATTGCTTGGGCCAAAAGCACGCGGCGTTTCATGCCAGCCGACAAATCGTCGAACTTTAGATCGCCATCAAGTTTGGTCTTTGACAAAATGGTATCGACCAGTCCTTGTACATTCCAACCGTCTGAGATATCGAGTGCATGCTGAATTTCATCAATCCGTGCGGCAATTTTCGGATCGTTATCTTCTGCCAATTTGATGAGTAGCTCATGGTACTCGGCCAGTTGCTTCCCGGCTTCGCCTAATCCTCTGGCCACAATATCCTCAACAGTTCCCTCTTCGCCGGTCGGCACGGTTTGCGACAGTTCAGCAATCACAATCCCGGGCTGCAGAATAACCTCGCCGGCATCGTAGTCTTGTCGGCCTGCCAGAATGCCCATCAAAGTAGATTTGCCTGCACCATTTCGCCCAATCAGACAAACCCGTTCGTTATCCTCTAACTGAAAATTGGCTCCGTCGAACAATGGGGTGGAATGAAACGCGAGTGAGATATTTCGTAAAGAAACGAGTGCCATGTGGCCTAAATCCTAAGTACTAAAAAATTGAATTATTTATGTTTCGGGCTTGATTGAACTTGTGGCTGAGCCTGTTAAAATCTAGCAGACATCATTTACCCTGAACGAGGAGCCCTATCCATGCGTCGAATGTTCTTTTTGTTGCTGGCAGCCTGTCTCTCGGTTTCGCTAACTCACAGCAGCTTTGCCGACGACCGCATTACCGACGACCGGCCAAACTTCATCATTATTATCGGAGATGACGTTGGCTGGAATGACAGTGGAGCCTATGGGCACCCCCATATCAAAACCCCGAACGTCGACCAAATGGCTGCCCAAGGGCTACGTTTCGACGCGGCTTTTTTGACTTGCAGCTCTTGTAGCCCTAGCCGTTGCAGCATTATGACAGGAAGGTACCCACATAGTACAGGTGCCGGAGAACTTCATTTACCGCTGCCAGCAGACCAAATAGTTTTTGCCGGAATGTTGAAAAAAGCTGGTTACTATACGGTATCTGCCGGAAAATGGCACCTCGGCAAAGCGGCTGAGGTCAATTTTGACATGATTGTTGGTGGCAAACCGAGCGGTTGTGAAAATTGGGTCACCATGCTGCAAGAGCGGCCTAAAGACCAACCATTCTTCATGTGGTTCGCCGCATTTGATGCCCATCGGGGCTGGTCAAAAAATGCAATTCCCGAGCCCCATACCCGCAAAGACATTGTGATTCCCCCGTTTTTCCCCGATGAAAACGAGGTGCGAGACGATTTGGCGTTGTACTACGACGAAGTTTCACGCCTCGATTCGTACACCGGAAAAGTTTTGGCCGAACTAAAGAAACAAGGCATTGATGACAATACGCTGGTGATCTTCATGTCAGACAATGGTCGCCCATTCCCACGA
>NVWB01000169.1 GCA_002733575.1 Blastopirellula sp.
GTCGAAGCAGGTAAGATGACGGTCGAGCATGCAGAATGTCGTCCTTGCTCGATCGTCGCTGAAGTAGCTTCCCTCATGCGAGTACGTGCCGATGCCAAAGGCTTGACTCTAGGAATTGACTACATCGGCGCGATACCAGAGACAGTAAAAACAGACTCCATTCGGCTCCGTCAGGTACTCATCAATCTCATCGGAAACGCAATCAAATTTACAAAAGTAGGATCGGTTCGTCTTGCCACTCGCTTCGTGAGTGACTGCGATACGCCCTATCTACAATTCGATGTGATTGACACGGGATGTGGCATTACTGAGGAGCAGAAAAGTAATCTGTTCCAGCCATTCATGCAGGCCGATACGTCAACCACACGAAAATTCGGTGGAACGGGCCTCGGGCTGACCATCAGCAAACGATTTACCGAGCTACTTGGTGGAGATCTCAACGTGGTTGCAACAAAGATGGGCTTTGGAAGTACTTTTCGAGCCACAATCGCTCCCATATTGCTGGACAATGTAAAGATGCTTAACAACCCTATGGAAGCAACAACCTATGTGACTGATGATGACAATCCTATAGATCAAGTTTCAAAAACAAGTTTGCAAGGGTGCCGTATTCTTCTCGCTGAGGACGGGGCTGATAACCAGCGACTGATTTCGTTTGTGTTAAAGAAGGCAGGCGCAGATGTAAGGGTTGAGGAAAATGGCAAACTGGCACTCGACGCTGCACTTGCAGCAAGCGACGATCAAGAACCATTTGATGTGATTCTCATGGACATGCAAATGCCGGTAATGGATGGCTACGAGGCAACTGGCCAACTTCGTCAACGTGATTACACTGGAGCGATTATTGCCCTGACCGCACATGCAATGGACAGTGATCGTCAGAAATGCCTTGATGCTGGTTGCGATGCTTTTGCCACCAAACCAATTGATCGTGTAAAGCTCATTAGCATGATCAACTCATATTCCAAAGATAAGAATACAGTGAGGGTCTCGTAAAAATTCCCATTTGGTGTACTAGCCCAGCGACCCTCGGCGTGGACATTCTTCCTCTAGTTCAGTTGCAATCACGTCAATCACCTACAAGCTCGATGAATAAACCATCACATATTTAGCGAAATCCTAGCAGTGAATACGCAACCTTGACCCCTCCAGCATCTTCCGTCGCTTCTCCGCCGCTGGTCGGAGGGCAGTTGTCGTATTGACGTAAAATGCCTCGGTGGTTGTTACACTGGCATGCCCCAGAAAGTCTTTCACAACCATTGTTGGTACACCTGCTTCAATCAACTCGCTACCACAGGTTGAACGAATAAAAAACAACTCCGGCCTCACGCTCCGTCAGCCCGATTTTGCATGAGACCAGAAGTTGTTCAAAGTCGGTAACCGCAAATGCCCCTTAAGCGGTTGCGGTGTTAGTAACGATGGCATTGTTCACTTCTGGGTATAACAATCGCGCGGTCGTTACCTCTAAATGACAATGATTTTTCGTAATCGTGGCATTGACTAATATCGAGATCCGATCTGGTGTCCAGAGGCGATCCTCTAGCAGTCCCTGCCCATAAAGTATTAAAGTCGCTTCGATTCGAGTATCGTCCCCAAATGTGATATTAACACCTGGCTTCACGCAGCGTGTACGTTCCACTTCCACACGATAAATGGCCCAATTACTAGCGTTAGTTCGATTGATAATCCCAGCTATCCGTTCGTGTTGGAATATACTGGTAAAAGCTGGTTCACTACGCCACAACTTTTCAATTGCAGCGGCTAAAGATTCGGCGGAGTTGATTAGTTCAGTTCTTGTTTTTTGAGTCATTCGACTCTCCTCATTATTCTTCGGCCATTCTGCATAGTACTTCTTGTATCGCATTGTCTTGGCCACCCTCCCAACAAACATTGTGGATGCTGGAATTGTATTTTGCGTCATCCCTTTCGACATAAAATTCAGTAAACGTTCATGTGAGAATTGTGTTACTCATCGACTGATGGCAACTCAATTTAATCGTATTCGTAATTGATATTTTCTAAATAAGGTCTTGTTGGCAAGCAGGCTCCAGGAGTATTCGTCTTATGCACCGTTTGCTTGAAAAATGCACGCCACAACTTAATAGCTTGCCATCACTGGATTACACTAGGTCGATATGCTCTGATGATTCGGTGGTACCTGCTTTTCTCTAAACTTACAATTTCATCATCTTCATCCATCAAGGTGTTGCATTTTGGACATCGTACCGATAGCGATTCACTGTCACGCCCAATTTCAGCAGCTTCCCGACAGCTTCTACAACGGAAATATTTTGAATCCTGATTCATTGAGATAAATCTCCATTCGTTTAAATTGTTGAATTATCGACGAATACGTGAATCGTATCCATCAAGTTGTTCAATATAGGTGCCGATGAATACACAACTTGTATGTAGTACATCAGTGGTCGGTTTTATTGTTTCGACCGATTAGGTCTCAGTTACATTCTTTTAGTTTTGGAACTCATTTCATGGCATTGTTAATTTGTTCGTCTCATTCCGTAGGGAGTAAAGCAGGTGGACGCCTTCTTTATTAACTGTCGCTGCCAAAGTCTTACCATCTGGAGAGAAGAGTAGCTGGCGAATCTTGCGGTTTCCAATTTTAGTATCGAACAGAAACCGGCCAGTCTCTACATGTGAAAAGGCAATGGTCCCCTGCTCACCGCCACTGGCAATTGTGCGTCCGTCAGGAGAAAAGGTCAGCGCGAAGATTCCATCTCTGTGAGCGGTGATCACGTGCTTCACCTCTCCTGTCTCTGTATCCCAAATGCGAATAGTACGATCATTGCTGCCCGTGGCAAGCTGCTTGCCATCGGGAGAGAAAGCTACACATCTTGCCGAACTCTGGTGTCCTTGTAATAGATGCAAAAGCCTTTGTGAGGCAACGTCAAAAATCATTGCATCGTTTTCCGATGAACAGGCCAGTAGAGTATCGTCAGGAGAAAAGGCTATGTCATAACAGTGAGGCATATGTAAATCGATAACGGCATTTTGTTTTCCACTTTCTACGTCCCAGAGTTTCGCTGTGCCGTCCCAGCTGCCCGTAGCCAATAGCCGCCCATCAGAGGAGTATAAGATCTGATCGATTGAGTGCTCATGGCCTGTTATCGTATTTCTGAGTTGACCTGTCTTGTAGTCCCAAAAGCGGATTATCCCTTCCTTGTGACCAGTTACGCAAGACTTGCCGTCAGGAGATACCGCTACGCATAATGCATGTTCTTTGAAATTACTGTCGAATGTACGAATTTTATCAGTCAGTTGATTCCAAGTGTGAATGTTCGTTTGATTGACTATGAGTAATTCGTTTCCGTGAGAGACAAACATGACTGAGTTGACATCCGTCGTTCCCACGATCTCCTGTCTGACTTGATCTCGTCCGCTCCAAGAACGCACGGTTCCATCTTTACTAGCCGAGATTAGCTGAGTGCCATCGGAAGAAAAGTCGAGAGACCATACACGGGAAGAATGGCCTTGGAAAAAAGGGGGCCATTGGTGTATTTCACCAACTTCCTGATGGCTCTCGTTTTGTAAGGACTTGATAGGCCAGACGCAAATTACGCCAGCCTTATCACTCGACGCAAGTAATTTACCATTAGGGTGAAAAGTAACTGCTTGGATATCGTCTTTATGTCCAACAAAAGTTTCAATTTGCTCCCCAGTCTTGGTGTCACAGAGGCGGATAATATCTTCATCCGTGCCAATGGCTACGAGTTTTCCATCTGGAGAAAAACTTGCACAATTGGCATGACAATAATTGCCTTCATGCAATCCCAAATCGAGGCCGAATAGCCTTTTGCGAGTTCGCATGTCCGACAAACGAACCATTCCGTTGGGTGTGCCTGAAACACACAATCGGCCATCGGGCGAAATATCCATCGCTGCCTTCTCGAAAGTTCGTGCATAACCTTTTAGTTCGCCAAGCGTCTCACCAGTAGAAGGATTCCAGAACCTCAAAGACGTATCCTCTCCGCTGGAAACTAGTGTTTCACCATCATTGACAAAAAACACACGAAATCCTTGCTCGGGATGGGCTTGAAAGTTGCTGATCATTTTTCGTTCTGGTAAATTCCATACGCTGATCTTGCCATCGCTGCCGATTGAAGCCATGTGAATTCCATCTAGCGAAAAATCGATACCGCGAACCATTCCTTCATGAGCTAGTAATGTGTCTAAATGCTGATAGCTTTGTCCATCCCAGAGACAGATAGTTCCATCGTAACGACCGGTGACGAGAAACTTTCCATCCTCCGTAAAACGGGCCACACTACTTCCGCCGGTTTCTGTTGCGATACTACGAAATTGAGTTTTTCCTAACTGTCGAAGATACCACCACTCAAAGCCTCGAAAATCATTATCTGTATCGACTTTCGCGTATCTGTCAACTAAATCTGTATATTGTCGTATATCGCGAGAATGCCAGGCCAGTGCAGCCAACCTAACGTCTGCTGCATAGACAAGTTGCTGGGAATATCTTTCATTCTTTTGTGCTAGTTTTTCGGAGCTTACTGCGATTTGTCTTTGATGCTCAACCTGCACAAGCCGCTCTTCAGCAAGTTGTTCAGAAACGATAGCTCGTTGTTCAGACATAATTGCACGTCGAGCCTGCCAAACACTAATACCTGTTCCTACAATCAGAGATACAGCAATAATCGTCGCAGTAAACAAAGCCATTTTATTTCGTTGGACGAGTTTGCGAAGTCGATAGCCTCGTGAAGGCGGGCAAGCTTCCACCGGTTCGTCTTTAAGATAACGCTCAATATCCGCGGCAAAACTGCTGGCCGATTCATAACGCCGATTGCGATCTTTTTCGAGGGCCCTCATCACGATCCAATCGAGTTCCCCCTTGAGTTCGCCGCGCAGTTTTCGAGGATCTCCAAGGCGGTTTTCGGCTATTGTTGAAAGAGCTTGGGCTTGCAGGGTGCTGATGGCGGCACTAGGGCGTTGGGGTTCGTCTTCTCGGATGATGCGGCGGAATTCATCGAAGCCAGATTCTTTCAAAATGTCTCGATCAAACGGCGTTTTGCCGGTTAGTAGTTCGTACAGCAACACACCAAGCGAATAGACATCGCTGCGGGTATCGATATCGATTGTGCCCAGGCTGACTTGCTCGGGGCTCATATAAAGCGGCGTGCCGACCATTTGCGAAAACTGGGTGTAAATGGTCTGATCGGTCAACTTCTGATTCACGGCTTTGGCGATCCCAAAGTCTATAATCTTGGGAACCGCCGCACCATCGATCTCGGCAATCAACACGTTCGACGGCTTAATATCTCGGTGAATAATTCCCTTTTGATGGGCATGCTGCACGGCCTTGCAAACCTTGCTAAAAAGTTCAAGCCGCTGCACCGAAGTAAGTTTATGCTCATCACAATACTGGGTAATCGGCAGGCCCTGCACGAGTTCCATAGCAAAGAACGGCTGGCCAGATTCGGTAACGCCACCATCAAAAATGTGAGCAATATGCGGGTGATCCATCATGGCCAATGCCTGACGCTCGGCCTCGAACCGGGCCACGACATCCTTAGTCGCCATGCCCGGTTTAATGACCTTCAACGCCACCCGCCGCCGGACTGGTTCCTCCTGATCGGCCACATAAACCACGCCCATACCGCCTTCGGCGAGTTGCTCTCGGATTTTGTAGGGGCCGATAAGGGTGCCGATTTTTTCGGAAATTTGAGGAAGTTCGGTGACCGCTAATCCTCCAGCAACACTTTGTAGGAAGCTGCCTGCTTGCTCATGTGAGTGCAGCAGAGCCCCGATTCGCGTACGAATTTCGTCATCTTGCCCGCATGCTTTTTCAAGGTAGGCAGCACGCTGCTTTGGATCAGTCAGATCGAGTGCATTTTCAAATATGGTGCGTTCGTTCATGATTAGTGGCCTGATGAGTAAGTGGGTCTATAAGACAATGCAAGTTTCAGGAACGAATCACGCCAAAAGAATGGGAGAAATTTAAATAAAACTCATTCTTTGGACAATTCCTGATGCAGCCAGGCTCTGGCATAGGCCCAACGTCGGTCTGCGGTTCGTGCTGAAATGCCCAGAATATCGGCAATTTGCGGAAGTGTTAGTCCTGCGAAATACTTTAGGTTGACTATTTCCGCCGCAGTCTTGTCGGTTTCTGAGAGTTTTGTCAACGCTTCGTTTAGGGATAGTAATTCGTCATTAGTTGACTTGCTGAACTGAATACTTTCTTCTAAATCAACCCGCTGCCGATCTCCACCATGCTTAGGACGGCTTTTGCGAACTGCATTGTTCACAAGTATCCGCCGCATGGCCTCGGCTGCTGCCGCAAAGAAGTGGGCACGTGAATCCCAGTGTTGAGCCTTCTCAACATCAACCATTCGGAGATACGTGTCATGGACAAGTGCCGTGGCTTGGAGTGTGTGACCAGGGTTCTCCTGGGTCATCCTGTGGGCGGCCAGTTTACGCAACTCTTCATACACCAGCGGCAGCAATTCCTCAGCTGCATTGGGATCACCCGCTTCAATCTGTGAGAGAATTTGCGTAACGTCAGACATACCGTGACTTTCAAAAATACGAACTAAAAATAGGAGCATACCGAAACCTGCGGTACAATCCAGCTAATAATGTTGCTCAAGCTTTTCCGGTTACCCTTCCAACATCTTCCATCGCTTCTCCGCCGCTGGACGGAGAGCATTTTTTGTGTTGACATAAAACGCCTCAGTGGTCGTACCGCTGGCATGGCCCAGAAAATCATTGACAACCATCGTTGGTACACCAGCCTCAATCAACACACTACAACACGTTAATCGAATGTTCTTTAGAACAGGCTTCATGCCTGCCCCAAATTGCAAGGTTTTGATCAAACGGAAGAGGAAAGCCTGCAATTCCAATTACCCCACTGTTTTGATTCAACCCTGGATTTACAGAGTCTGGTTAAGTGACTAGTTTTTAGAACACAAAGGAAATTACTAGGACCAACAAAAGCAAGATCGGGTACACGAGTCGCGACCAACGGTCCATGCGTTCTACTAATATTTTCTTTTCGTCATGGATCAACACCGTGTTGGCTACGGTTTGGATCAAGCCTGCAAAAACGGTCAGTGTAGAAATCAGGATAAACCGGTCAATGCGAGTGACGTAGGAGACTCTCGGCAAGAGAACGGTAATTGCGAACAGGTAGGCGACTAGGGTCAAAAATGATGATGTTGAGATACCAATGTTCGTGCCAGTTTGCTCTGGGTCAATCCAACGTGGCAGCCACGACATGATCACGATCAGACACAAGGGAATGATTACCTTCAAGATGAAGTAGGTTGCCTGACGAGCGACCTTGATTCTCATTTCATAGCCAGCAACGCCCACTTCATTAGGAATCGGATAGTAGGGTGATGGGGCAGCGTTCCAAGATACGACATCAAAGTCAGGCAAGGAGAATTTGGCCGCAATGCTGGAAGATCTTCCAAAGTCATTCACTAATGGAACCATTTTGACATGATCCTCTGAGATTCCAGCGGCAACAATCTGAATCGACAATTCCTGTTGATCAAATGGAAAATCTTGAAGCTTCAGGGGCTGTGAAAACCGCCCCCACACCTTTTGTCGATAGATGACCGTTCCATCCGGATGAATATCAACCGACTCAGGGTAGGATTTCCAGGCCATCTGCTGGCCAATTATCATTAGCCTTGGATTCCAAATGTCTGAGACATTGCGATGCATAGGGCCAGGGCCTTTATGCCGGAGTAATGGGTTCTTCCATCGGGCCTCGTAGTACACGCTGGCGGCAAAACTTTGATCCGCGGAATTTACGTCATCTACATCGATCACGTAGATGGCAATCTGGACTTCTGTTGGCTCGCCCCAGATCGTTGGTCGTTCCATTTCGGGCTTTGCCTCATCGACCAGAATCGAGGGCTTGACCTCTTCTGTGCCCTCTGCGCCAGCGGGTTTAGAGATTGTCGAGGGTGGTGCCGAGTCGGCTTGCCAAACTAGCGGCGGAGTCCAAGTTCCATCATAAGCTTCTGGCTTCGGCCAATAGAGTCGCATCACCATATAGAAAGGGCCTTTGGGTGCAGGTAACCAGTTGGGTAGTTTTTCTTCCGATGGTCTCTCGTGCTGAATGAGAAATGTAAGTCCGCCATCTTTATTGCGTATAAAGTTGGGCAGAATAGATGAACTAATTCGATATTGTTTGATCGGGTTCGAGACGAGGCCCTTGCTCTTACTATCGTACATGGTGATAGACCAAAATGCGTTGACCGGCGGCAGTTCCGCTTGACTCAGTTTCAAAATATAATTCGTATCACTTGCATCAAGTGGCTTTCCTTCCGCATCACTGAGATACAGTGGATAGAGGGCCTCTTCTTTAGAATTACTATAACGTCCGAGCTTGGCCGCCACTGCCCGCTTCATGTAATCGTTTTTAAGATATTCGCGTGTGCCTATGACTTCGGCAACTTTCAAAGTTGAAGTGGCTGCCGAGATAGCTGCCTTGCCTTCGTCCACTCCACGCTTCATTGCGGCCAGGGTTTCGGGGTTCAATCCCGAAGTATTAAATGGCGTACCAGCAACCACGCCAATACGCGTGAGACGACCCATGAGCTCCTGTTCAGAAGCGTGAGGCGGGCAGAATTTCAGCACGAAACTAAGCGTTGAAAAGAACAATAGGTCTGACTCTGTTTCTGCATTGGGTCGTGGGAAATTAATCTTCGCAGGAGGTTCAGGATTCGCTTGATTGAGATAACTGCTAAATTTCTGGAGTGTGTACTGCGACTGAATATTTTTTACCTTTTCAATGTCCTCTGGATCTCGCATTTGTGTCCGATAAATGGCCATGGAAAAATCTGTTTCACAGCGAATGACTTTGTTGATATTTTCAGGAATTTTTCCCTTCCAATTGGGGCCAGTAATCAAGTACAGTCCTGCGTTATTTCCGGTCGTTCGAGAACCAATGTATTCAAAAGTGAATTTATACAAATCAATCAGTTGAATCGAGTAGTATCGCGCATCCTTAATTCCTGGAACACTGAGTACCAGAGGTTCTGCTCTCAGGTCCATCCATACAGAAGAATAGGGCGTGTCGACATTCGGCGTGACTATTTGCACATCGGCTGGAGTAAATATATGGTTTCGATGCTTCAGCACGTTGAAGGGTGCTGCATATTTCTCGCCATCAGTATCGATTGCCATGGCATGCATCAACTGATAGTTTTCGACGATCGGAAATCCGTAGATATACGCCTCCCGAGCAATCGCTTGGGCTTCAGTGGGTGTTAGCTCCTGCGATCTGCCAATTGAAGGCACAAAAGTGATCACGGCAATCACAGTCGATAACCGAACGATGCGTTGTGTGAAATGAAAATCACTCATTACAGTTCTTCCAGGGTACCCAATGAAGGATTTGAAACGAATCTTTTTGTCTTCAACAAATCTATGACAAAGTTTAGCGATAGGAAATCTTGTACTTTAGGTTTTTGGCTTTATCGAAGGAAGATTTTTCTCATCGTGGAAGCATAAGTAATATGGATCGATCATTAACGACATCACATCCTCGGTAATTGAGAATGGAGCGGTTTATGGATGATAGTATTTTATCCTGAAGCGTGTCATTTTAAACCGTTGAAAATCGGTAGATTATATTTTTTTCAGAGATCGAATCTATCATGAAAATAATCCATTGTTTTAGTTGACAATCCTAGGTCGCTTGCTAGTTTACTATCTGGCGGAGGCGAGATTGCGTGAACAGAATACGCATAAAAGTCATGACCGATGTGTATTATTTGCCGAATTCACGAGGAGTCGTAAGATGAAAAATACTTTTTTTGTAACACTAATTGCCGGGCTTGCTTTTAGCATGACAGCCTGCAATAAGTCTCAGCCAGTGGGTAACGCAAAGCCTGCACCCGTTCAAGTGGTCACACAGAAACCTACGCTCCCAGACTTGGCTGTTCAACAACAACAACAACAACAACAACAACAACAAGAGTCTCAAGCACCCTCAAACACTGCGTCAACTGATAACTTGCCCCACCCTGATCCTACTTTTCACGGTAAAATTGGGACAACATTTAAAGACTCGACTGCTGATAAAGGAATGTTTGATTCTCCTACGGCTCCCAAAGATGCACCGAATATTCTACTCGTGTTAATCGATGATGCCGGTTACGGAGCAACAAGCACTTTCGGCGGTCCCTGCGAAACCCCGGTCCTCGACAAACTGGCAAAAGGTGGGCTTCGCTTCAACCGCTTCCATACTACGGCATTATGTTCACCAACACGTGCCGCATTATTGACGGGACACAATCATCATTCGGCCGCTACAGGCGTCATCATGGAGATGGGCACCGGATTCCCTGGTTACACAGGCATCATGCCGAGAAGCACAGCCACCATCGGGCAGATTCTGCAAAACAACGGTTACAGTACTGCCTGGATCGGCAAGAATCACAATGTGCCTAGTAACATGTTGAACAACGTAGGCCCTTTCTCACGTTGGCCCAACCATTTGGGTTTCGACTATTTCTATGGATTCAATGGAGGCGAGGCAGATCACTGGTATCCGACCCTTTACGAAAACTTAAATCCTGTTCAACCCTGGGGCACACCAGAAGAAGGTTACAACTTAGGTGAAGATCAGACCGACAAGGCCATCGCATGGATGAATAATCAAAAAAGCATCGCCCCGGATCGCCCCTTCTTTCTTTATTATGCACCAGGTGCAACCCATGCTCCTCATCATCCGCCGAAGGAGTGGGCGGCCAAGTACAAGGGCAAGTTCGCACATGGCTACGACAAGCAACGAGACATCACCTTTGCTAAACAGAAAGAGTTGGGTGTGATTCCCCAAGATGCAAAGCTTACCCCGCGAATGAAACAACTACCGTCTTGGGATAGTCACGACGCAGATGCAAAGAAACTGTTCGAGCGGCAAATGGAAGTCTACGCTGGCTACTACGAGTATACCGATCACCAAGTTGGACGTATCCTCGACGCTATCGAAAAGATTGGACAGACCGATAACACGCTCGTGATATTTATCGCGGGTGACAATGGTGCCAGCGCCGAAGGTAGCCTAGTAGGCACTGCGAATGAACTTATGAATCTCAACGGGCTAGATCCGACCATTGAACAAAGCATGAAGTTTTATGATCAATGGGGCGGACCTGAAACTTCTCCGCACTATGCTGTAGGTTGGGCCTGGGCAATGGACACTCCATTTGTTTGGAATAAACAAGTGGCCTCGCACTTCGGTGGTACTCGCAACCCGATGGTTGTCTCGTGGCCTGCCAAAATCAAAGATGCTGGTGGTCTGCGTACTCAGTTCCATCATGTCAACGACATAGCGCCTACCATTCTCGATATCGTAGGCATCAAGCAGCCGAAGCAGTTCAACGGCATCGATCAAAAACCGATGGAAGGCACCAGCTTTGCCTACGCTCTGGCGGACGATGGTGCAAAAGCCCCGGATCAAAAGACGACCCAGTATTTTGAAATGATGGGTAATCGTGGAATCTATCAAAACGGCTGGATGGCCTCGGTGTTTCACAAAGTGCCCTGGGACACCGGCGGAAGTGTTCCGTTTGAGAATGACAAATGGGAACTCTATGACATCACGAAGGATTACTCACAATTTGATGACCTGGCAGCCAAGAACCCAGAGAAGCTGAAGGAATTGCAAGCGGTCTTCAAGTCTGAAGGTGATAAGTTCGGCGTCTTTCCGCTCGATGATCGTTTGGCCGGACGTTTAGATGTTAGCCTTCGCCCTAGTTGGACCTCGACTCGAACTGATTTCACCTTCTTCCCAGGGATGACACATCTCGACGAAGGAACGGCTCCGAATGTGAAAAACAAATCACATTCCATCACTGCCGAAGTAGTCATTCCAGACAAGGGAGCCGAAGGAGTTCTACTGGCAATGGGTGGCGGCACCGGTGGTTACGTGCTTTACATCAAAGACAACAAGTTCACCTACTACTACGACTACTTTGGATACAACGAGTATAAAATTGAGTCGACTGAATTACCCAAGGGGAAGGTGACTTTAGGAATGGACTTTAAATACGATGGCGGAGGTCCAGGCAAAGGGGGAACCGTGACGTTATCGATCAATGGCAAGCCAGCCGGAACAGGTCGCGTTGAGAAAACCATTCCTGGACGATATGGCATGGACACATTCGACGTAGGAATGGATCTCAATGCCGCGGTGAACAAGAAGGACTACAAAACGCCTTACAAGTTCACCGGTACGATTGATAACGTGAAGATTAAACTGAAAAAGTGATGCTGGTTTTGTTACAGGAAGGGTCATAGATACTGCCAAACCCACGGCTCTGCTTATAAAAAACTAGAGATTCAATAATTATTTTCAATTCCAATGAACAAATAGGGTCAAGAGAATGATAATGAACCAACGACAAAAAATGCCATTTTTTAGAATTTTATTATTCAGCTTAATGGTCTGTTTTTCAACATGCTTTTGCTCCTTTGCGAATGCCGCCGATCCGCTGCCATCTTGGAACGATGGTCCTACAAAAACGTCAATTTTAGATTTCGTCGCTGCGGTGACAGATAAAAACGGCAAAGACTACGTCGCCCCAGCAGAGCGAATTGCTACGTTCGACAACGATGGCACTCTCTGGATCGAATACCCCATGTACACTCAGGCACTCTTCGCGTTTGATCGTGTCAAGGAGCTTGCCCCTCTGCACCCAGAGTGGAAAACCCAACAGCCCTTCAAAGCGTTGTTAGAGGGAGACATGAAAACAGTCGGCAATTCTGGCATGCAAGGCTTGATGGAAATTATCATTGCAACACATACCGGAATGTCTGCGGCTGAGTTTGAACAGGATGTCTCCAACTGGTTGGCAACTGCCAAGCAACCGAAGTTTGATCGCCCCTACACCGAAATGGTTTATCAACCTCAACTTGAATTACTAGCGTATTTGCGAGCAAACGGGTTCAAAACCTTCATCGTCTCTGGTGGCGGAATCGCGTTTATGCGGCCCTTTAGCGAGAAGGTCTACGGTATTCCACCGGAGCAAGTGGTTGGTTCGAGTGTGGAAACGGAATTCAAAATCATAGATGGGAAGCCAGAACTAGTCCGCGCACCAAAAATCGGTTTCATCAACGACAAAGCCGGTAAGCCTGTCGGGATTCACCAACACATAGGGCGTCGCCCGATTTTAGCCTTTGGCAATTCCGATTCCGACATGCAAATGATCCAGTACACCATGGCCGGCAAAGGCCGTCGCTTAGGATTGTTCGTTCATCACACCGACAGCGAGCGGGAATACGCTTACGACCGAAAAAGCCATGTTGGAACGCTTGACAAAGTGCTCGATCTAGCGGCCGAGAATAACTGGATCATCGTTGATATGAAACGCGATTGGAAACGAGTGTTTCCTGATAAATAAATTGCACAGGTACTAATCCCCCAAACGAAGAAAAACAGGATGACCAATTACGCCAACATCGAACAAGCAGTCACCGCCCAATCCGAGACCATTTGGGACATGGCAACGCATGTTTGAAAATATCCTGAACTTGGATCCTTTAGGAAACAATCCCTCCCGTAACATAAAGGAAGATGACCATGGACCAGACCATTGAAACCTTATCAACCGGCAAATTTTTACATGTCAAAGCAACGGGAAAACTCTCGAAAGAATCGTACAAAGTTTTCACGCCATTTGTTGATAAACAAATTGAAGACCAGGGTTAAGTTCGAATTTTGTTTGAGATGCACGACTTTCACGGCTGGACTTGTGGAGCCATGTGGGAAGACCTGAAGTTTGATTTCAAACACTGGAGAGATATTGAACGACTGGCTCTGGTTGGCGATTCCAAATGGGAAGCAGGCATGGCCGTATTCTGCAAACCGTTTACTGCCGCCAAAATTCAGTATTTTGATGTGGGTAAAATAGAAGAAGCGAAAACTTGGCTTGAGGCTGACTAAACCACTTTTATCACCCCGCCATGAATTGAAGAATCGATGCTGAATGCCATTATTATCGTCGTCGCAATATCACTGGCCGGGTATCTGGCGATATCTAAACGCCTAGCGGCTTCTTCCAGTTGGAAAGCCACGGTGACGCCTCTGGCATCGATTATGGGAAGTGGTTTCCTCGTGAGTGCGCCGCTATTAGGCGGGTTAGTAGGTAACTTGGCTGTCGTTTGTATGGCAGTACTGTTAGTGTTGGCCTATGCCGTGGGTGGGGCGATACGCTTTAATATTCAGCATTTTGAACCAATTGAAAACAAGGGGCATGGGCCGGCTCAATCGATTGCTTTTCTATCACGGATTGTGCTTGCTTGTGCCTACTTCATCTCGGTGACTTACTACCTTCAACTGTTGGCCGCATTTTTGCTGAATGCCGTTGATATTAAAAGCCCATTTGCTGCTCATTGCATTACCACCGCACTGCTATTGACGATTGGCGGAATTGGTATTTGGCGAGGACTAACGATGCTCGAACATCTTGAGAAATATGCCGTAGCGGTGAACTTGGGAATGATTGGTGCCTTGCTGGTAGGTTTAGCGGTTTACAATGTGAATCTGTTAATTGGCGGAGATTGGGCACTGCCAGCCATTGATTCTGGAATTGATTTTAAGGATGTGCGTGTGCTACTAGGGTTATTGATTGTGGTGCAAGGATTTGAGACTTCGCGTTATTTGGGAGACGAACACCCGCCCGAGCAACGCATAGCAACCATGCGTGTGGCCCAACTTTTATCGGCAGCAATCTACCTAGTGTTTATTGGATTGGCGACTGTCTTGTTTCACAAAGATCTTGGGGCAGATGTGACCGCCATTATTAGTCTGACAACACCGGTAGCTATTGTGTTGCCTGTGTTATTGTCAATTGCCGCAATAGGAAGTCAATTTAGTGCCGCAGTTGCCGACAACGAGGGAGCCGGCGGACTCATTGGAGACATCACGCATCACAAAGTACCGATGAAATATGCCTATCTATTGATTCTGCTGGTCACCATTGTTCTAACTTGGGAAACCGACGTCAACGGAATCATCGCCTATGCCTCTCGTGCATTCGCCCTCTTCTACATGCTGCAATGTATGGTGGCGTTCATCGTAGCTTGGCAAATGAAAGAGCTTCCTAAACGGGCATTACGTCTTGCCAGCTTCGCCTTCTTGGCTGTGATGTGCTTGCTGGTTTTCGCTCTGGGTTTGCCTTCCGAATAAGATCCTAGTCCAAAGACTTGGTTACATGCGGTATCGAATTTGGAATGTGCTTAAAAACATTAAACCCAGATCAATCAATGGGGATCGTTGTCGATGAATAAAACGCGATTAATTCTGGAAACACGCTGATTTCCATGAAAATCGTTACACTGCTATTGGGTAAAGCAGACTCTCTCATACTGCATGGGGCTTATGGGTGTTTTGTGATCTCGTTCCAAGAGATTCTATTTGGTATTAAACGCTCAAATTGACGAAGAATTAAGCAAGATCGTCTTTGAAACCATCGATTTAATGATAAGGGTTATGCCAAATAATTAGATCAATACTCATACAGAGTGAATTGTTGAAATCATGAGAATTCTAATTGCGATAACGATAACTTTGACCCTTGTCTCCAACTCCGTTTTAGGGCAAGAGCCAGGTGACGTTGTTTTAGTTGGAGAGGACTACTTCACTAACTATGAAACCACTACAGTTCTAGAGGAGTGTGGTGGTTGTGATGTGCAGTGTCAGCATTGCCTTGGATCACGTGATCGCTTGTTTGGCGATCTACTGGGACCAAAATCACATCTTGCTCAACACGGGATTATTGCCGATCTCAGACTGTCGCAATACTATCAAGGTGTGGCAAGCGGCGGCTCGGATCAAATTGGAATGTATGGTGGGAAATTAGACTACAACTTTACATTTCTTGGAGAGCCTCTCGGACTCAACAAAGGCTTTACAACATTATTGCATGCCGAAACGCGTTATGGTCAGTCGCTAGTGACTGAAGCTGGAGCGTTTGCGTTTCCCAATACGAATATGCTTTACCCAAAGCCTGAAGGCGTTACTTCAATAACAGGCTTGCTCTTTATGCAAGCGTTAAATGAAAAAGTTGCACTTGCAGCGGGTAAAATTAATGTCGTAGATTTCTGGGGAATGGTCTATCCAGACTCCGGGAGGGGGCTCGATGGGTTTATGAATTTAAACTCTTTAACTGTGGGCCTGCCTTGGCTGCGGTTTGTGAACCTGTCAGTTAATGGTGCCGGTATTTTGGTACTTGAAGGTGAGCAAATCGAAGGAGGCTTTCTGGTATTCGATACAAATAACTCCACCACGACCGCGGGCATCGACAACTTGTTTGACCAAGGAGCCGGAGTGCTGGGTTTATGGAGATTCTTTCATACTTGGGATGGCAAACCTGGGTCGCATCTTGTTGCTGGTGGATGGAGCAGCAGGACTTACACTTCACTCGATGCAAATAGCTGGTCGTTTATCCCAGGTCAAGGGCAGGGATTAACGCCTGGAACTGAAACTGGTGCCTGGGCTTTGGCTTACTATTTCAACCAAGTTCTTTGGGCTGATCCATGCAATGCAGATCGAAATGTAAAGTTCCTCACAGGCTGGTCCTTGAGCGATAGCAACCCTAGCTTTGGACAATGGGGAATGCTCGCTACTTTAGAATCCTTTGGGCCTTTCGCTCATCGCTCAAAAGACCGCATGGGTGTTTCCTATTTCTATACCGGAGTGAGTGATGACTTCAAGCAGTTGGTAAGCTCGGTTGTCGCCATCGAAGATGTTCAGGGTTGTGAATTATATTACAACGCGGAAGTCACACCATGGTTTCACCTTACCGGCGATTTGCAAGTTATTGATAACGAACAAAGTGCAAATGACACCGCGATTGCCATAGGGTTACGTGCTGTGATTGATTTATAATCGCATTTTCAGTCAATGAATCGACACTTCTCGCTGAACTCCACCGAAGAGCGCTTGTTACGAATGCTGAACCCTATAGATACCGTGTCACCTTGTAATTCTGTGTCGAGCCGATCGTTGATTCTTGTGCGTCATAAATACTCCTCAAGCAAACGAAAAAAATCACACCAAGTCGCAAAGGCACCAAGAAAGTTTGAAGCAAAACCTCTTCGAGGCTTCGCGTGAGAATCTTTTTTTTGACCAGAAAAACATGATCAACAAGATGAAGTCTGAAACCCAATCCTCTGTTCTCTCTGTGCCTCTGTGTTAAAAGCTTCTTTTTTTCCTTCCTTTGCGCCTTTGCGACTTGGCGTGAGACATTTTCTGAAGGAAGCTTGATCCGGTTTTTGATGACGACATCATGGTCGGGTAGAAGATTGAAAGCGGTGGAGTTCACCGAGAAGTCTCAATGAATCGTTTGTATTATATTTAATGAACTAGAGATTACCTCTGCTAAATACCGAATCGTCTGGGTCGAGTTGAACTCAAGCCTGATTGAAGAAATAATATTCATTGAAACTGTTATTGATTATCAGAGGCCTGCCAAGCCGGCTCTTTTCCAATGTTGAAGAAGCAAAGTCTTGGCTCTTAGATTTCTAGTGAATAATTCTATTCATACTTTAATGAGAGTCCTCTGATCTATCCACTCTTACATTTCCACAAGAAGAGCTCTTTGGTGTACTAGCCCAGTGACCCTCGGCGTGAAGATCCTTCCACTAGTTCAATTGCAAACAGGCCGCAATCGACAGAGATCTGATGAATTCGGTTTTGAGTAAAATTGTGGTTGTAGGCAGAAGATCAGCTTCAAAGAAACTTCCCTATCAAATTCATACTGGACACTGTAGATAGAGGTGTCCAAAATTGGGTACCCATTGAAGGGTCAATTGACGTAAGTCTAATGCCCGCGGTTGGAATCGAACCAACGAC
This sequence comes from Blastopirellula sp., assembly GCA_002733575.1. GTDB lineage: Bacteria > Planctomycetota > Planctomycetia > Pirellulales > Pirellulaceae. Next base: position 17,849 of record NVWB01000169.1, read on the forward strand.
CTACGGTTTAGGAATGCCCCGTTACATTTTGGATAGGTTACGAATAGCCTTCTAACCCTATAAAACATAGGGTTTCAGAAAACGCGTTTGACTCTTCCATTCACGAATAAAGGCCAAAAGTGGGTACACTTTTACAATGTGTACCCACTTTATTTCATGTGACGCAATGCATATCGCTAAAGAAATCTTTTATCGCAATATAGCGTCACGTGATAAATCCTGTTAAACAAGGACTTGCAACATCGTGACGCTAGGTTTTGCATTATTGCCTCTAAATTCTGATCACTCGATATTGATCGAACTCGGTCATTAGAACTTACGGGTTGAAAGCATCTCCATATTGCAAGTAGCGTTCTAGGCCGTAAAGTTTGTGTTCGCCACCTAATAATAGAACTTGGTTGATCGGGGTCTCTGGCTCGGTTTCTTTATAATGCTTGAGAGTGTGATAAATTTCTTTTCGTAGATGAATCATCGTCGCCTCTAATAGCTGATAAAAATGGCTAACAGATTCAGCTTGGGCTGGATGCTTTAAGAGTTGGTCGGCTTGTGCATAGGAATAGTCTGTTTGATGTACGAGAGCCTTAGAAAAATCATCGCTTCCAACGCTAATAGTACGGAACCAGAGTGAATTCTTACTGCTAACAATTAATTTGCTTGAACTAGTTCCCACATCAAGCATAGCGATATTTGATTTCTGTAACATGCTATAGTCATTGGCTTGATCTCCATTCTGAAAATAATCAAAATCTAAATAATTGTGTAATGCAATTTGATCGCATTGAATCAGATGAGGCGAGATGCCAGCCTCTTCCCAAGTCTTCATACGATCTAACAGTTGCTCTTTTCGTGTTGCTACGACTACACATTTCCGATTAGCGTTAGGAGAGGAACTAGCTGGTTCCCACAAATGGAATCGCCATTCCAGGTCTTCGAGTGGAAATGGGGTCTGATGATTCACTTCAAATTCAATGGTTTTATCAAGTTTCTTCTCTTCTACCGGAGGGATTGTGAGAAAACGACCAATGACGTCTGTGGATTCAAGATTCACACAAATATTTGCCTCTCGAAGGCTTTCGGACTCAATTTTTGAAAGAAAGTTACGGATAGACTCCTGAAGAAGACTCTGACGATCAGCAATGTTTGCCTTTGAGATTGAGTACTTGTGCTGAATCGAGTGACTCTCTAAGGCTATTACTTGAGTTTTTTGATTACCAAGTCGATCTTTCGGTTCAATCTTTTTCAGTAGTAATGCATTAAGTCCTGAGTCATTAAACTCGATACCCCAAGCCTTGTCTTTTTGTATCTTGCGAGAAATCGAAGCCCCCAGTTTACCGAGCATTCCTTGTTTCTTAGATGGCACCAAGTTGCAATTAATTTTAGTAAGTCCCAATCCTTGCAATGCCAGACCGGCACAAACATTCATCTGAGTATCATGATTCTGAAAGGCAGAATTCGTAGGCAAACTATCAGTTTGAATCCGGTTAAAACCATGTTTTGACTGCAAGGGATACCCTAGCGATGAAATTTCTGGTGGCTTTTTCCATTTTGCAAATGAAAGGCGATTATTGACTTGAGCCTTGATTCGCTTATCTATTTGCTTTGCTGCTTCAAGGTTCCTTGTATCCTTGGGAACTTTAGAAATTAGTTTTTTCGCAATTTCAAGCAATGCCTCTGTCGCATAAGGCTGGGAATGAATATCTCGCTCCAACCATACGAGTTCGCGTATTTGCTCATAAAACTGAGTGAATTTTCCTGTGCGGACTGATGCTGGAACATCAACTAAAAGTTCAAATGCTGATTCATATTGAAAATTATGAATGCATTGTTTCGCTTTCCCAGCAAGCTTTGTTTTTAGTTGAAGGTTTAAGTTTACCTGTTTCTTTAACAGTTTTTCTTTCAGTTGACGAATCGATTCATCATAAGGTTTCAGCAATAGTAGACGCTCAACTCTAGGCAATAAGTGAGTCGTTTTTTTTACTTTTATCGATTGCTTTATATCTTGAGTTAAAACCTGGATTTCAGACTCTATCTCCTTCGCTTCATTAAATATTTTTTGTAACTTGAAAGGGCGAAGCATTGGTGGAATCTGGCTAATCTCTTTAAGTACCTCGACAATTCTTTTCTGTTGGAACAGAGATTCTGCTTCATCCAAGAAATGCTCGGCACTTGACTTTAACTGTTTTTTTTCATAATCAATTTCTTCAATTCGAGACAAGGCGAGTTTTGCTACACCCTCTTCACCAGCGTGTTTTGCTTGAGACAATGTTTGTAAATGCTTACAGGCTAAGTCATATTCCCCTTGTTTAAGAAGATGTTCCGCTTCATCAAAAATTAGTCTTGCAGACGCCTCTTGTGCTTTTCGTCTCTCAGCTACGTTGCAGCCACATTGCCCACAAAATTGCTCATGCACATTGTTTGACTCACCGCAACCAGCACATTCGATTGATAATCCAGTACCGCATTGATTACAAAACTTACGCTGAATCTGATTTTGTGTGTTGCACTCTGGACAAGGGATCAGAGACACGGCCACCTCACTAGGTGAGAGATACTGCGGCTGACTTGATTGGTTTTTACTATTTGAGTTGGGCTGATCAATATTTTGTTCTGAAATCATAATTACTCCACACGAAATCGAAGCCAAAGAGTTTTAATTTTGGGGATTCTTGGGTGATCACTTGCAATGAGAACATAGCCATGATCTCCATGATAGATACACTTGGGTGCATCTTTTGAAATGTCAATTTCGATAAAATAAAGTCCTGGCTTCTCTGTTCCAAACGGAACTAATTTGGCTTGAACAAAATCAGGGTACGTCTTTATTTCCGTAGTGTTAAAGTCCAGTTCAGAGTCTCGTATTTTCAAGCTCAAGCGAACCGTCTTCCCCTGCCCATGCTCAATTCTTCCGATGTGGATAACGCCCGATCGATCAATTAAGGGTGAAAGTATTTTGAAGCCGCCTTTGATACTGCCTTGAACGGTAAGATCAATTCGCTCAAGGCTGACTTTCTCGACTCTGTCTTCATTAATTGACTCTGAGATGCTGCCAAAGATTACACATTGCTTGAGAAATATTTGTTCCACATCCGTAGGCAATACTGTTATTCGGAGTTTCATGGCCGAACGCACATTCAATTCTTTCAGTTCAGCTTTAGATACCTCGATCCACTTATGGTCAATCTCTGGGCCAACGCCTGTCGCTTGGAATGTTAGCCCTGATAGACTGGAGGAGGTTTTAGAAAAAACTAGAATGTCTTGCGATGCTTGTTTGCCGGGAATGATCGATGAAAAGATTACGTTCTCTCGTGAAACTCCAAATCTCTTTTCCACCAATCCTTTCACCTGAAAGACTAGCTCTTTATGCTCTGGGTCATTGGTATAAATTATTGCCTTTTGATCGAATAAGCCCTCTTTCAGACGTGTGTTCCATGACAATTTAATAGCAACTTCTTCGCCTGGAGCAACTACCTGATTTGTAAGTCCTAGCACAGTACAACTGCAACTGCTTGGTCCTTTTGTTAATTCCAGAGGAGCAGTGCCCTCATTACGAACAGTGAAATAATGTTCGGAATGAGTGAATCGCTCTACGACTCCAAAATCATAAGAGTCGTCGTCCACAACAGCGATTGGTTCATTTTCATCTATTTGGATTGAATTGAATAATTCCAGAGATGTTTTTTTTTGACTCTCAAGTGAGTTAACCGAAATAGTTGAGGCTTGTATTTGTGATTGATCTGCCTGATCTGAAGTAATCCAATAACCGAGACCTAGAAAAATAAAAATGCAACAAATTAGAGGCAGGAAACGCAACATATTATTTACCAGTAAATTATATTGATGGAAAAGTGATGCCTTGAAGAGCATGAAGCTTAACAAGGCATCACCAACAAACATGGATAACTTTTCAGGAGTTTAAGAACCCCCTCACATTTCAACAATTATTCAAATGAACCTTTGAGTTGTGTGTAAGGAGCAATTGAAGGAAGTGAGTAGACTTTGAATGGGTCTAGCTCAACCGTGCTAGAACGATAACCAATGCCAGCATATTCAATTTCAGTCAAAGCGTTCGCACCATTTTCATCTGGAACCGCAAAGCCAGGATTCAGAAAACCGTCTCCATTGGTATCGTAGACAGTTCTCACACTTCCATCTGCCATCAAGATATTCGCGGAACCACCTCCACCACCGGCTCCGTGAAGAGCAGACCAGTCTCGAGTATCTTGCAGCACAGCAGTTCCTGCTGGAGAGGTTGATGCAGCGAGTCCCGATACTCCTCGATTAGATTCGGCATCTGGCCAAGTCGTCTTGTCGTTAAAGTTAATCCAATTCGAGAGGTTTACACCTTGACCAATTAAAGCCACTTTTGGTGTACCTGATCCATCGTAGTAGGCAGGTCCATCATTGAACGATTCTGCCAATAATGATCCAGCTGATAGACCCAAATTGGGATCAATCGTCATCGATAAAATGGCTTCATCAATGTCACCTTGAGCTGCATCGCCTAGTAGGGGAATTGCTGAAGATGGTACCAGCGAATTTTCAATATCTGTTAATGTAATTCCACCACGAGCACCACCTAGCCCTTTTAGTGACGCACCAAGGACCGTTGTTGGTGTGGTCAAAGATGGATCATAATTAGGTTTCGTACGAACAGCAAACCAACTGCTGGCATAATTAGTATTAACTCCAATGTCTACTAAGGCTGCTTTTATATAGGCCGCTCGCTCGACAGTGTTAATTCCAGTGCCATTGAATCCTGAACCGCCACCTTTACCGCAGGCACCTAGAGACAGATTGATTGGTGGTGCACCATCCTTGCCATCCGTAGTGTCTTTGCCGAGTAGATCGTTTAGTTTTTCAATTCCTTTCAAAGGACTTGTTGGGCACATTTGTTCAGCTGGAATACCGGTTCCGGTTGAAATCAAGTCAGCCGCCCAACCAATCGTGTCAGGACAACCATCACGTCGGAAATCAAAGGCACCACTGTTCAATTGATTTCGAGGATCGCTGTCTGCGTGAATGTAGAACCCAACTCCAAATTGTCGTAAATTGTTTTTACACTGGGCATTACGAGCCGCTTCGCGGGCTCGAGACATGGCGGGCAACAATAACGCTGCCAGGATACCGATGATCGCGATGACCACCAAAAGTTCAATTAACGTAAATCCACGTTTCTTCATTGCTATACTCCAATAATTGTGTTACAAGCAGTTGTGATAAAGTGTTTCTTTTAACGCTTTTGGCTGACGCATGACTTTCAAGGAATATGCGTCGGCCTTTTTTTCCAATCCTTGGCATTCTTGTCTTTTATTTGCCAAGTTACTTTCTCTACTCCTTTTCTTAATGGGGAATCAAAAAGTCATTCATGTTTATGTCTGTATGATGGTTGCTGATTGTCAATATTAGATGTACAAAAAGCAGGATTTGCATTAATCTTTCAGCTTTTTACCGAGACCTGATGGGTGATAAATCCCAGAGGCTATAGAATTGTTCATTCTTAGCCTCAACCTCTTGTCCAGCGTATCCACCTGATGCTGGAAAACCATTGTTAATTAGTTGATCAGAGTTTTGATCAACAAAATGAATCACGCTGCCATCGGCCATTAGCACGTTACAAGAGCCAGCATGGACCGCAGAAAACTGTCGATAGTCTTGACGGGTATGATTATTCCAGCCACGCCACCAACCATTGGGACCAGTCTTTTGCGTTGCAGTCAGCACAGGAGTCTTCTGCAATACAGGGGAGCTAAAACGGCTAAATGAAGGATTCACAATGACCGGTCCTCCTGTCATTAAGGTCGTTAACCCTGATCCTGCGGTCTCATTTGATAGATTTCTCGCAATCGATAGAGAAGAAATCGCTCCGTCGCCCAACAGGGGAATTGAACTAGCGGGTGCCTCTGCCCTATCTAAAATGGCAGCACTTAAGGGACCTTTAGTTGATCCCAGTGAACGAATATCGGGCTGTGAGTCGCAACTGGCAGCTAAATTCCCAGACCTACTATCCAGGCGAAGCCCTGATCGAACGAAAAACCAACTGGACGTGTAGTTTGTGTTGTACCCCAGGTCCAATATTTCCTTTTGAATTAATTCGACCCTCGCTTCACTGTTGGGGGCCAAATTGTTTTCAATAATTACTCGGCAAGGGTTTTTTTTGATTGTGCCATCAGGCAAAGTTCTGCCCGTACGTCCAAGCCTATCAGAGCATTGACTGAATGCACTTGCCGATGAGGCATCAGCTGATAGTAAATCGTAGAAAGTTGAAGACAACTTATTAGGATTACTGGGGCAAAGCATCTCTCCAACAGGAATATTCTTGTTTACCGAATCAGCCACCCAGCCAATCTCTGTGACTGCTCCGTCCCATCTCCAACTAAATGCCCCTGAACTAAATTTTTGACGGGAGTTATTGGAAGCATGGATCATAAATCCTTGTCCTATCCCTCGTAAGTTACTTTTGCACTGCACTTTTCGTGCAGCGGATCTGGCAGCACTTACCGCAGGTAAAAGTAGCCCAACTAAAATTCCAATAATCGAAATTACTACCAGTAACTCGATCAAAGTAAAACCACTTTTAGCCTGAATTTTAGTTGAAATAACAAATCGCCCTCGATGAGTAACGATCTTCATAAATGCCTCCTAAAAAAATCTCTAATAAACAACCAAGTGCCGGTATTCTGGCCTCCGATTGTTAAGAGAAGATGAGGCTAACATGCAGAATCAAGAAACTTTTGATGAAGGTCAGACTACTCACCATGTATGAGACACTAACTAGGGGATTTACCAACCATCGATTTATTTTTTGTACTGATTCCGATATTCAATATTGGGAATTTAATCTTATGTTCATCGTTTATTCACAAACGAGTTTGATAATACCTGGCTGTTAAAATTATTTTCACTTGACTTAAACTCAGTTTGAAGAGCGAATGAATTTCTCGAAACCTAAATTGTTTGTTGCGTTAATTTACTTGTTCCCTATTCTCCTTGGTTGTGATAGCGGTCCAACGCAAGATGCCATGATGGCCAAAGCAAAAGCAAAGGCCGAGGCGATGAAGATAATTAAAGCCGAAGAAGAGGCCGCTAGGTCTCAGTCACCTGAGTTAAAGGTTACCCAGGCATCTCAACTGCCCGTTGAAACTCCGAACAGGATCATACAAAAGAACGTTGTTATGGAGCCCAAGAATCCAGACACACAACCCTCATATAAGGCAAATAGACCTTCTTCATATGAGAAAATTCATCCACCTGCAATAGTACACGAACTGGCCGGAAAACCAGGGAATAGCCCGCCTGCATCTCCGCTAGATCAAACCGCAATTCGTGCTCGATCGATCCAAAATCTTGAAGCAATAAGCTTGGCTTTGTCGGCCTATATCCAGAAGAATAGACAGTTGCCACTTCCAGCCATTTACGATCCATCTGGCGAACCGCTTCTAAGTTGGCGTGTGGCATTACTTCCCTACTTAGGGCACGCAGAGCTCTATGAGAAATTTGATTTAAAACAGCCATGGGATTCGGCCGTAAACAAACAGTGGTTATCAGAAATTCCAGCCATTTATCAATCGCCAAATCGATTTGATGAGAAGACAAATTTCCTGGTGCCGATGAGCAGTGGCACAGGTTTTCAAGGAAGAAGACCCGTTTTAACTAAGCGAATTGAAGACGGGTTAGCCAATACAGTTATTTTGGTCGAAGTGGATGATTCTCAGGCTGTATTTTGGACTGCACCGCAAGAGTATACTCTTAAAATGGATGCTCCGCAGCAAGGTCTATTTTCATTGCGTGAAGACGGACTGTTTGTCTGTTTAGGAGATGGATCACTACGATTAATTCCGAACGGACAATCAGATAAAAACGTATTGGCGATGTTTACCATCGACAAAGGAGATTTAGTCAACATCGAGCATATTCTTCCAACGAAAGAAGTACGTGCCGAGTCAAATGCTGTTGAACTAATAACTCCACTACCAGTAAATTCTGTAGCATCAACTACTAATTCTCAAGTTGTTACTAAGAATACTTCAGGGAATCTTGGAGCGGGTTTTAACAATAGACCGACTGCGGCAGTAGGTATGCAGAGCTCCGTTAGAATTCCAATGAATAGATTACCCGTGCCTGATAAGATTCACACTTATCAAGCAAATCAAAATTTTAAAGACATCTTTGAGAAAGAGTATAACGCTGCAAGAACTCCTCAACAGAAGGATCAACTGTCTCAAAAACTATTCAACGAAATCGAAAATGTACGTGAACACCCAGCCAGCTTATATGTGCTGCTTAACATCACGATTCAAGTTTCTGCACAAGGAGGCAATCTAGATGTGGCCCTCAAATCAATAGCTGAAATGACCTACATATTTGATGTTGATCATAGAAAGTTACAACTTGATACAATGCAAAAACTTGCTCAATCGATAAATGGAAGCAGAGCAATAAAGTTTGCTGACAAATCATTAGAAATGAGCGAAATTAGCTTTCAAGATTCAGACTACACCATGGCAGTCTCATATGCCAACATGGCAATGGTAGCTGCCAAGAAATCACGAGAAACTAGAAAATCAATTGTTTATGCACAACAAGTTCGCAAAACCAACTCAGCACTTGAATTACATCGTGAAGCCGAAAAGGCAATTCAAAAGCTAGAAAACGACCCCAATAATCAATCAGCGAAACTCCTTGCAGGTCAGTACCTGTGTTTCTTAGGCAATGATTGGAGTAACGGACTAGCGATATTAGCCGATGCTGAGAATGGAAAACTTGCTGGGATCGCCAAGCAAGAACTTACGATGCCAAGTAATGCGATGGAGCAAGCAACCTTAGGAGATGCATGGTGGGACTACGCAGAATCTGCAAATCCTGGATACCAAGATTTCATCCGACAACATGCAATCCAATGGTACAAGAAGGCCTTACCTACACTGCAAGGAGGATTCCAAAGAGTCCTGATCAAGCGACGAATTGAAGGCATGAAAACAGAGAGCTGAACTATAGAACGATTACAGTCACCTTAATTATCCAATTGTCAAACTGAATATTTAGTGCCCACTGGAGGATTCGAACCTACGACCTACGGTTTAAAAATGCTCAGTTGCATTTTGGATGGATTACAAATAGCCTTCTTATCCAGAGAACATAGGGTATCAGAAAACGCGGTTGACTCTTCGATCCATGAATGGCAAAAAGTGGGTACACATTGAAGGGTCGATTGACGTAAGTCTAATGCCCGCAAGAGGATTCGAACCTCTGACCTACGGTTTAGGAAACCGTTGCTCTATCCCCTGAGCTACGCGGGCCTGTATGGGGTTAGTTTAGGTTTTATTGGGGGGAATGTCGAGAGTGGAGGGGCGCTATTCTTTTGGCTTGGGTGAAGGTGAAGTCTATTTATCCCACTTAGTACATACTCAGACGGCGTTCCAGGTTTTCTTGCTCTTGTAATCTTGATATGGTAAAATTTTGAGTTCAATTGTTTGAGCTTATTTTTCCTACTTAGCTTGGCTAGAAAGATAAGGCCGCTCAACTTCTCTACAAGCTACAAATTGCATCATGAAATGACTTGTTGATCGAATTATCTAAACCAGAAATCACTCACATGACTTACCTACTCTCAATACGAACAGCCACGGTTGCCAGTCTTCTATTCACTCTTATCGGCAGCACATCACTCGCGGCTGATCTATCTCGGCCCAATATCCTGTTCATCATGTCGGACGATCACACCACTCAGGCCATAGGGGCGTATGGTTCTCGGTTGGCGGCCCTTGATCCGACTCCGAATATTGATCGGTTAGCGGCTGAAGGCATGCGGTTTGATTTGACGTTTTGTAATAACTCAATCTGCACGCCGAGCAGGGCCAGTATTATTACGGGGCAGTATTCTCAGACCCATGGCGTGTTAGATTTGAATGGCAACATTGCTCCTGAAAACCAACACTTGGCCCATGAGATGAAAGCCGCTGGTTACCACACCGCCATGGTTGGCAAGTGGCATTTGAAACAAGAGCCAGCCGCGTTTGATTATTACTGCGTGCTGCCTGGTCAAGGAAAATATCACAATCCGCAGTTTCGTTTACAAGGCGATAAGCCGTGGCCGAAAAACACGATCACCAAGCAAGGCCAACATTCCAGCGATGCCATTACCGACATCAGCCTAGCTTGGCTCAAAGACCAGTGGAACCGCGAGCAACCGTTCTTCCTGATGCACCACTTTAAAGCTCCGCACGATATGTTCCAAAATGCGGCCCGGTATGATGACTATCTAGAAGGGACTGAAATTCCTGAGCCAGCCAGTCTATTCAATCCGCTTCCCCCAGGTGCTGGCTCCGTGGCAACTCGCGGCGAGAATGATTCGCTGGTTCACTTAATCGGGGCAGGCGTTACCCGGCGCTGTAATACCTGGCAACTCGGTCGTCGGCTCGGTATTGACCAAAGCTTACAAGACCCTGAGTACGGCAAGCAAGTCTATCAACTTTACTTGAAGCGTTACCTACGTTGTGTCAAAGGGGTCGATGATAACGTCAAGCGGTTGCTTGATTATTTGGAAGCCGAAAAGCTGATCGATAATACCGTGATCCTCTACACCGGAGATCAAGGGTTCTTCCTTGGCGAACACGACCTGATGGACAAACGCTGGATGTACGAAGAAGCGTTTCGTATGCCGCTGCTGGTGCGTTATCCCAAATTAATCAAGCCGGGTTCGACCAACGCTTGGCTGATCAACAATACAGACTTCGCCCCCACCATGTTGCAACTGGCAGGCGTCAAACAAACGCCCGCTTACATGCAAGGCCACAGTTTTGTGAACGCCCTGGCAGGAAAAGAGAAGCCCAGCGACTGGCGGACCGCAACGTATTATCGCTACTGGATGCACATGGCCCATAATCTTGGCACCCCGGCGCACTTTGGCGTGCGTAGCGAGCGTTACAAGTTGATCTTTTTCTATGGCACTGATTTTGTCAAAAACAAAAATGCCAAGAAAGACGGCAATCGAAGTTTTGCCAACACGCCTGCCGCCTGGGAATTCTACGATTTAGCCAAAGACCCCAGCGAAATGCGGAACGAATACAACAACCCAGAATACAAGGCAGAAATTGCCCAACTCAAGGCGGAACTCAAGCGTCAACGAGCCGAGTTGAACGAAACCGACGAAAAATATCCGTTTATCGAATCAATCATTGATAAGCACTGGTAACAAAAGTACAATAAGCGAATGTTAATTCTCGCCGACTTCCCTTCCTTTTTGCATAGAGAACACCTGATGAAGATATTGAAGATTGCCCTGCTGTTGCTTTTGGCCCTGCCAACACTTGTTTCTGCCGAAGATGCCTTATGGTTAGACATGGCCGGAGTCGATGGACCCGGACAAGGAAAAAAAGTGGTACTGATCTCTGGCGATGAAGAATATCGCTCGGAAGAATCGGTCGCCCTGTTCGCCAAAATTCTCAGCCAACATCATGGGTTCGATTGCCGGGCCGTGTTCGCCATCGATCCAAAGACCGGCAACATTGACTCGAACAACCAAACAAACATTCCTGGACTCGAAGCCTTAAAAGACGCTGACTTAATGATCATCGGCACTCGATTCCGCCAACTGCCTGATGACCAACTGCAATACATTGCCGATTATATCAACGCCGGCAAACCAGTCATCGGCTTCCGCACAGCCACCCATGCTTTTAGAGGAAGTGGTGAAGTTGATGGGCTCACATTTGCCAAGTTTGGCTTAAACATTCTCGGCGAACAATGGGTCAACCATCATGGCAGACATAAAAAAGAAGGTGCCCGAGGTGTGATCGAATCAGCAAACGCATCGCACCCAATTCTCAACGGCGTGAAAGACGTATTTGGTCCTTCTGATGTTTACGGCGTGATTCACTTGAAAGATACCGACACAATTTTAATGCGTGGCGCCGTGACGAAAACGATGGACCCCAAATCGGCCCCGATTGCAGGCGATAAAAACAGCCCGATGATGCCCATGGTGTGGGCCCGCGAATACACCGCACCGAGCGGAAAAAAAGGGCAAGCCGTTTGCACCACGATGGGCGCATCGGTTGATTTCCTCAGCGAAGATCTTCGCCGTTTGATCATCAACGCCTCGTACCACCTGACCGGCTTGAAAGTCCCCAAGAAAGCCAACGCCGAACTAGTCGACGGCTTCGACCCCAGCTTCTACAGCTCCGCTGGCGGCAACTACTGGACCAACCGCGCAATCAAACCAGCCGACTTCGCCCTCGGCCAAGACATCAAACGCGCCGACCCACCAGGTTCACCAGAGTGGCCAGCCCGGGATCAGTAGTGGGTTTGTGTTGTGATAGAATTGTAAAAAGGCCGGGAGTTACTTCCGGCCTTTTTTTGTTGCCTCCGATCCTTGGTGGTTACATCTTTTGCACTGCAAAAGTCGGCTGACGAGTAGCCAACCTACGAAGTTTTTTTCATTTTATTTTGTTGTTTGATCTCAAAAAAATCCTGTAGCCGGATTCGTTAGAATTCGGTTTTTCGGCATTGAGGGTTCTCTGAAGTCTAACGACTTCAGCTACGTTTGCAATGATTTGTTGATGAATTTCAATCTGTTCTGTTGTTCTATTTCAAATTGATTTATTTCTTCTTTGTGCCTTGGTGGTTCATCTTTTTTCACTTCCTAGTCGCTAACGCTTCGCGCTTGAGATTGTGTTTTCTACATCAACTTTATTCCTTCACATCGCTTCATGTTTCGTTTTATCCGGTCTTCCCGGAATTAAAACTTAGATTGCGTGATAAAAGATCGCCACGTCAAAAAAAAGGGCGTTAGAGCATTTCCATGCTCTTAACGCCCTCAAATTCTTTAGACTCTGAATCAGATGGTGATCACGTAGCAAATTAACTATCCACCCAAGGCCGTTTGGGCGATGCTCTTCGCTTGCTCGATGGCTTCGCCTAGCTTCGATACATCTTTGCCGCCGGCTTGGGCCATGTCGGGTCTGCCACCGCCGGAACCGCCGAGGGTTTTGGCCGGTTCGCGAACCCAGTCACCAGCTTTCAGGCCTTTTTCGATCACGTCTTTGCTAACGCCGGCAATCAAGGTAACTTTGCCATCGTCGCTGGCTGCTAACAGCATCACAGCACAAGGAGCGGCCGATTTGCGTAGTTGGTCAATCAGTTGACGCAACAGATTGGCGTTGGCTCCTGGTACTTCGGTCACGATGGTTTTGACTCCGCCGATTTCGGTTGCTTGTGCCAGTAGGTCATCGGTCGAAACTGCGGAAGCGGTGCTTTGTTTTTCAAGTTCGGCTTGAAGTTTAATCACTTCCTGTTGTAAAGCCGAAACACGATCCGGTGTGTCGAATGCCTGGACATTTAAAATCTTGGCCACTTGTTTCAATGTTTCTTTTTCCGAAGCATCGCTGGTGGTTGCATCTATCTTGCCCATTGCCTCGGGCTTTTTGCCAGAACCGCTGATCGCTTTTTTCAAGTCACGTACGAAAGTGGTCAACTGCTTCACAGCAGCCGGTGTTTGTGCGGGTGTTACGCCCAGTGCATCAGCGATAGCCCTCAGGCTTTCGGTGGTTTTAGTGCGATACTCTTGGGCCTTCACTCCAGTCACGGCAATGATCCGACGAACCCCGGCAGAGATTCCTTCTTCGCTGACAATTTCAAACTGGCCCACATCACCGGTGTTGGTCAAGTGAGTTCCGCCGCAAAGTTCGCGGCTGAATTCGCCCATCGAGACCATACGCACAGGGTCAGGGTACTTCTCGCCGAACAACATCATGGCCCCTTTTTCGCGGGCTTCGGCCAAGGGAATGGTTTCCCATTTCACTTCAGCGGCGGATGAAACTTGTTGGTCAATATCCGTCTGGATAGCGGCCAGTTGTTCAGGTGAGACAGGCTCTAGATTGGTAAAGTCGAAACGCAGCAGGTCGTCTTCTACTTTTGAACCTTGTTGTTGTGCGTGTGAACCAACATTCTTTTGTAGTGCATAATGCAAAATGTGTGTGGCAGAGTGAGCGCGGCAAATTCCACTGCGGCGACCATTGCCAACAGTAGCTGTAGCTTTTGCCCCGTTGCTAATTGCACCTTCGGCCAGATAACCATGATGTAAAAACAGATCGCTATCCTTTTTCACATCGGTGACAACAAAGCGAAATCCCTCGCCGTTGATCTGGCCTGAGTCACCCACTTGCCCGCCAGATTCGCCGTAGAAGGGCGTTTGATCGAGGGCAATAATCAATGGATTATCTTCGCCGGTTTTGTTGTAAGAATCAGTGAGAGAAGATTCTCCTTGCTCATCGCGGCTTACAATCCCCTTGATTGTGCACGAAATATCTGATTCCTCGTAGCCAACAAAATCTGTGCTACGAAGAGTGTTTTTAAGTTTTTCAACAGGTCCGTCTTGAAATAATACTGATTGTTCGCTTCCCGATTTTTCGCCGAACAATTCCATTTCTTTTTGGTACTCTGCCCAATTGAAAGTTAGCCCTTTTTCGGAAGCCACTTGTTCAAACAGCTCTGGTGGAAAACCATAAGTTTGGTACAAATCTGCCGCTTCTTTGCCACTCACAATGGTGCGGTTTTTGCTTTCCATTTCAGAGAAGATCTTGCTGGTTCTAGCTAAACCGTCATCAATGGTGCCCAGGAAGTGACCTTCTTCTGTCTTAATCACACCAGACACGCGTTCAATCGTTTCCTGAAGTTCAGGGTAAGCCGACTTCATTTGGTCTGCCACATTCCCGACCAGTTGATAGAGAAATGGTTCTCGCAGGCCCATTTGATGGCCGTCTAACACGGCCCGACGTAGTAACCGGCGGATGATGTATTTTTCTTTATTGGCACCAGGGTACACATTTTCATGGATCGAAAAAGTACAGGCCCTCACGTGATCGGTGATACGGCGAAGTCGTCGACCATCGTCGGAATCTGGCACATAGTTGCGACCACAAATTTCGCCAGCGGCTTCGACAATTGGTCGCAAGATATCAATGTGGTAGTTGGTGTCGACACCCTGCAAAGTGGCAGCGGTTCGTTCGAGGCCCATTCCGGTATCGATATTTTTACTCGGCAGTGGGCTCAGGTTATTGGGCGGATCGCCGACTCGATTGAACTGGGTGAAAACTAGATTCCAGATTTCAACCTTTTCGCTACCTTCGGGGTGATAATAGATTTCGCTGCAAGGGCCACAAACGCCATCGGGGCCTTGGCTGGGGGCGCTGGCAGGCCAGTAGTTTTCGTCTTCGTCTAGGTATTCAATCCGCGAAGTCGGCACACCAACTTCGTCGTACCAAATATCGGCGGCTTCTTTGTCGTCTTTGTAGACGGTCACGCTCAGTTGTTCTGGGTTGAGCCCTAGCCATTTTTTATCGGTCAGAAATTCCCAGGCCCAATGGATGGCTTCGGTTTTGAAATAATCACCAAAACTAAAGTTGCCCATCATTTCGAAAAACGTATGGTGATAGGCGGTTCGGCCTACGTTATCGATATCACCGGTTCGCAAACACTTTTGACAGGTGGTTGCTCTGGTGAAATCAAGTTTGACCCGACCTAGAAAGTGGTCTTTGAATTGATTCATTCCAGCCGGAGTAAACAGCACCGAGGGATCCCAAGTGGGCACTAATACGTCGCTCGGACGTCGTGCATGGCCTTTGGATTCGTAAAAGCTGAGGTACTTCTCGCGTAGTTCGTCAGTTTTCATGGTATTGGAGACTGTCTCTATGAAGGTCAAATGGTTTCCGGCAAACGACTTATGATAAACTTTTCCTGAAAATCCGGCTAGATGGCAAGCTGGCACCAATTCAGACAATTTGGGTCTAATTTGGTTCAATTGGCCGGTGAACCAAGAAAAGCAAAGAGCCGGTCGCTCAAAAAGCAACCGGCTCTCGGAAGCAGACATTGTCCCAGAAACAATGGTGCAAACAGCACACGCTCACAAAAAAGGGAGGTCAGTCTCTTTTTATGATTTCAAAAAAGTGGGGGGGAATGCTGAAATTCAGGTAACCGCGACATCATTGGGGGGCTCGCGGTTGAAATCAAAACTACAATTCTTCTTCTGCCGCTGGCTCATCTTCCACGCTAATCGGAGCAACTCCGTGACCGCAGGCAGCCAGCACTTTGACTTTAATTTCCTCAGAGAGTTCTGGATTCTCGACCAAATAGGTACGAGCCTTTTCTTTGCCTTGCCCTAGCTGTATTTCTCCATATTTGAACCAGGCCCCGCTGCGAGCCACAATTTTATGGAGGATCCCAAGTTCAATCATATCGCCTTCGTAACTGATACCGTTCGTGTGCATCATATCGAATTCAGCGATTCGGAAAGGAGGAGCCACTTTGTTTTTGACAATTTTGGCCCGAACCTTTTGGCCGATCACATCTTCACCATCTTTGAGTTGGCCAATGCGGCGAACATCAATCCGGCAGGAAGAATAGAACTTCAAGGCGCGACCGCCTGGTGTGACTTCAGGGCTACCAAACATCACGCCAATTTTTTCACGGATTTGATTGATAAAGATCACCGAAGTTTTGCTTTTGGCGATTGCACCGGTTAGTTTTCGCATGGTTTGGCTCATTAAACGAGCTTGACGGCCTACATGCGAGTCGCCGATTTCTCCGTTGAGTTCCGCCTTCGGAATCAAGGCAGCAACCGAGTCGATCACGATAATATCAACCGCGTTTGACTTGATCAGCATCTCGGTGATCTGCATCGCTTCTTCACCGCTTGATGGCTGACTGACCAACAGGGTTTCTAGTTCGACGCCCAATTTCTTGGCCCAACTTGGGTCAAGTGCATGCTCGGCATCAATGAATGCGGCCACGCCACCTGTCTTTTGGGCTTCGGCTATCATGTGTAAACACAAGGTCGTTTTACCGCTTGATTCTGGCCCAAATACTTCGGCAATCCGGCCACGAGGAATTCCTTGACCGCCCAGTGCTAAGTCGAGTGATAAGGCTCCGGTAGAGATCCCTTCAATCGGCTTATGATCGGAACCCAAGGGCATAATGGCCCCTTCGCCGAACGATTTCTCGATTTGGGCTAGGGTATTTTTTAGCTCGGGGTGGCTTGCCAATAATTCATTGACAGGTGCGTCAGCTTTCTTCTTGCTGCCTTTTTTTGTTTTAGCGGCTGCTGTGCTTTTTTTAGCCATGCTCGGTTTCTTCTTTTCTGCAATTGCTGTGACCATAATCCTGGGTTTCCTTTATGGTAAAAGTCTGGGCTGTCTGCAAGCATGTATCCATCTTCGGTAGTGAACATCTGAATACTGTACATCTTTTCACTAATGAATGCAACACTTTATCTAAAACTATTTATCGCAGACCTGCGGACACCTTCGGTCACGCGCAGTAGGGGTCACAATAATAATTAAGAAATAGCTCAGAAAGATACACTTAAGTCACTTGTATCAATGGAGATACGGATATTGAATTATTATCCGCCAAGAGGTGATCGACCGATGATATTGTACTTCGGACCGTTGCGTTCTAGCTGGCTGGCGTAGATTAAAACTTCCATGGCCGGCACAATTCCAGCAGAACTATGGGCATGTTCACCTAAAAGATCGGCCAAAATATCTAGCTGAGTTGTTGATCGTTTGACTCTGCCCAGCGTTAGATGGGGGTGAAACTTCTTGCGAGTGTCAGGCGGATAGCCCATTGCGATCAATTCATCGGTGATCGATTGTTGCAATTCGCACACGGCTTCGTAGCCATCTCCAACCCCGATCCATAGAGATCGAGGGGCGGAATTTTTAGGAAATGCACCCGCTTCGTACAGTTCAAAATCGAAGGGCGAAAGATTTTCCGTGCTCCGCGAGACTGCACGGCAAATTGCCACGGTTTCAGTCGGTGCCAAGTCACCCAAAAAGTTGAGGGTGATATGCAGGTTTTCTTTCTCAACCCATTTGACATCAACCTCGGCCCGTTCCAGTTCAGCCATTAGTTTACGAACATTGCGCACTGCTTCGTCCGAGATTGAGAGGGCAACAAAGCAGCGTGACGTTTTCATAACCGAGAACCAAGTCGATGATCAAAGTGGGTAAAAATCTGTACAACCAATTACTTAGAAGCTCAGCATCTTGCGGTATTCTTCCAGCCGTTTATCAATGTCTGCTTTATCAATCTGCTTCATGCGATCCAGGCTGAAATCTTCGACGTTAAAGCTGGCGACCATCGTGCCGTAAGCGAGTGCTTCTTTGAGCGTTGCCGGCGAGAAATCGTTTTTCTGAGCCAAATAGCCCATCATTCCACCAGCAAAGCTATCTCCGGCACCAGTTGGGTCAACCACATCTGCCGTTGGAAAAGCAGGCATCACATAGGTTTCATGCTCTGAGAAGAACATGGCTCCGTGCTCTCCTTTTTTGATCACAACAAACTTAGGGCCCATCGCTCTGACCATGTGGCCCGCTTTGACTAAGTTCTCTTCTTGAGTCAGCAGTTTGGCTTCGCTGTCGTTCAATACTAACCCATCAACCTTGCCTAGTAATTCCATCAGTTGATCGCGTTCGATTTCGATCCACAAGTCCATCGTGTCGGCAACCACCAAACGTGGACCGTTCATTTGCTCCAAGGTTTTCAACTGTGTGGTAGGTGAACCATTGGCCAAAAACAAAAATGGGCAGCGTTTCAGTTCGTCGGTCAACACTGGGTTGAAATTTTCAAACACATTCAAATGAAGTTCCAGCGTTTCGCGGTCGTTCATGTTCGGCTCATATTTGCCTTTCCAGCGGAACGTCTCTTGTCCTTCCATGACTTGCAGGCCTTGGGTGTCGATCTTGCGGTCTTCAAGCAGCTTGGTATGTTCTTCAGGCCAATCTTCACCGACGACACCTACCAAGCGAACTCCGGTGAAGTAACTGGCGGCGTACGAAAAATAAACTGCCGAACCGCCCAAGACGTTATCACGAGAATCAGTGGGGGTTTGTACACTATCAAAGGCAATGGAACCTACAACCAAAAGCGGCATTATGACGTACTTTCATACAAAACAGGAAAGAGGGATACGCAACAGGCAAGTCGATATTATTGAGTAAGAACGCCGAATTGCCTAGCCCGCAGCCCTGGAAACAGGGAGAACAATGTCAAGATAGACCGCGTAACTTCTGCAAACCAAGCCATCGATGAATGTGATATAATAGAGAATTGATTTTGATTGGAAATAAGACCTCAGAAAATAGTCATTCATGATTCGATCTACCTACTCACTGGCAATCCTGCTTTGCTTCTTTCATGGCACTGCAACTAGGGCGGCTGATGATCCGCAGCGGTTTTTAGCCAAGCTGGAACATGGCGAACTGATTCAAGACAAGCAGCTTCGTAACTGGTATTCCGACAACGCACTGCCGCAATTGGCTGGCAAATCATTGTTGACCGGCGGTAACCCGATGCGATGGCTGGTTGACCGTAATTTGCAATCGCCCGATGTGCCGAAGGCATTTGTCGAAATGCACAATGGAGATCGCTTGCCAGGCCGAGTTTTGTCTGCGGTCACCGCCAATTCAACTACGATGCTGGCCGAGCCTTCACATTTTTTAGTGACCCCTAGCAGCTCGCTTACCAAGAGCTCTCGCTCGGATGAGCCGACCGATATTCGCGTGATTCAAAGTGCGGTGCGTAAAATTGTTTGGAAGTCCGAGAATCATCTGGTCGATCAGCATCACCCCCAAACCTTGTTCTATCAAGATGGTCGCCGAATTCGATTTCGCTCCATTCGATTCACAAGCTCTGCGGTCAGCTTGTTGTTAGAGTCTGGCAGGCGAACTGCCAGCTATGACGAAATTGCCGAAATTCATTTGCAACCACGTGATCCCTGGCAAAACTATTATCAAGAATTGGCCGTGCTGTTTCCTCAGGGGTTTTACACCGCCAGAGGATTGCCTCGTTTGTTGCAATTGGTTACCGATACTGGCCTGGTTGCCACCACATCGATGAATCGATTCACGGCCGACTCGCAGGGTAACAACAACGATTCAGATCGCTGGCTGCACGGTATTCAGCCTTATTGGGCACTCGATATCATTTGGGTACCAAGCCGTAAAACGTGGATGCGGAGAAGTTGGCCAGTGGAGCAAGTGCCCGTCTCTCGCTTTGCAATCGAAGAAGATCGAACCGGGGCCATGTTCTCGGCAGCCGCCTGGCATGCTCGCATCAACCGCAGTGTACAAGGGAGTCCGCTCCGCACCGCTGGTGAAATATACGGCTGGGGATTCGGCGTGATCGCCCCGAGTCGAATCACAATTCCAGTTTCGCCCCTTTGTATTGGCGTGAACACCAAGGTCGGAATTGATTACCTGGCACGTAGCGGCGGTTGTATCCAGGCTCGTATCCATCGTGATTCGGCCACTGGGCCGGTGCTGTATGAAACCCCGATCACCATCGGCTCTTCGACGGTTCACGAGACTGGCAACTTACGTTGGAAAGACGCAAACAACATTCCTGATAAACTAGTGTTTGAAGTCGACCCCGTCCTCAAAAATCGCCCGCCTGGTGCCGATCCTTTTGATGTACGCGACATGACCAATTGGTTAGAACCGGTCTTGTTGCTTGATCGTGAAAAACTAGAGGCCGAAATTCTCAAGCAGGTTCCAGCCACCATCTTGGCACTAAGCGGCTGGCAGTTGGTCTCGTCCGAAAACAGTCCACCGCAGTTTGGTAGCACACTGCGCGATGTCGATTACGAACGTGACACCTGGCGAACCACGGTCTTGGCAAAAGATGCTCCGTTTAGTCTGGTAAAACGCATT
>NVWB01000170.1 GCA_002733575.1 Blastopirellula sp.
AATGGCAATCCCTATTGTCACATATCCTTTAATGTCAGCATCTAATCCAAGTATTTCAGGATCAAATGTTTCCAACAAGCCTAGCACAAGAACAGCAACCGAGAATAGTTGAGTTTTACGACCTTTTAAGATGTTCATTTTTTTAATCCTTCCAATAGTTTAATTAGTAGTTCTATAATAATAGACAGTACGCCCGATTTTTTACCC
Organism: Blastopirellula sp.; assembly: GCA_002733575.1. Taxonomy (GTDB): domain Bacteria; phylum Planctomycetota; class Planctomycetia; order Pirellulales; family Pirellulaceae. Next base: position 208 of record NVWB01000170.1, read on the forward strand.
GTCACGGGCTTTCCTGTGGTTTTACTATCGGTTATAACATCACCTGATTGTGAAGCCCTTAGAGCGCATTCAAACTTGATGGCATAATCTGCAATCGTATCCCGTTTATCACGTCCGTTAATCAACCATCGGCTTAACTTATATTGCTTGCGGTCTTCTTCATCAGTGCCATCAATACCATCCATGTATGAAGATAATTTCTTACCTGTAAATAAACCCTGCTCCATCCCAATAAATAGAATTTCAGCAGCGATTTTAGTATCAAGCGCAAGATCTGGATTGTTTACTAAATCAATGCCTAGTTTTTTACCAAGCTTAACGTAATTTGCGCGGCCTGTTATTTGAACAAACCCACGTCCTTTATACTTAACGCCATCACCAGCCTTTAGATTTCCAAGACGCCTTGCTAGTTTGGGCTTGCTACCTTTAATATCATAAAGCTTTTTGAAGTATCGTTTGCCGCCAAATTCAGAAATAGGCTGCATTTTAAATGCTGTTTCGTGATACGTTGTTGCTAGTATGTAAGACAGGTATTCAATGTTTGTATTCCGTTTTTCAGCGCAATCAAGGAGTACGCCCAAACCGTCTACCTGAGACTGCTTGAGCTTTCCTTTAAATACTGAATGTCTAACTTTGTTAAAAAACTTAGTTTTATTCATAACTTACGCCTCAGTATATCCTCTATTATTTTTGATGTTGATTTTATTTAAGACCCTTTAAATTGTCAATTTCTCGCCTTAAATAAGCAATGCTGACTAAATTACAGTGATCGTATCTAAGACCCATTAGAAAATTATCCGTTTGGACTTCCTCGGTGTATTCCTCATCAATTTCAATTTGTAAGATATAATCTCGCACCTGTTCAACGCCATTATCCAAATAAACGCTACCATCAGGATTATGTAAAACACACCGCTCAACAACTGGGCAGATTTCTTTTTTGATTTCACTTGAAATAACTAATTTACCATCAACCATAGATAATTTTTCAACTTTCGTTTTAATTACCTCAGTCTTATCTACTTTAATCTTACGAATTTTCTTAACAGTTTCAAAAACAGGATCTTTACATAAAAGACCATACTCATAACCATTGATGCCGTGTTTATTTAGACACGACTCTACTTGCTGTGCGATGTGTCCTATATGTTTTCTAGCTTTTTTACCCTTTTTATCAACGGCATTCTTGAACTTAAATATAACGGTTTCAACATCTCCCCATGCGTCTAGAAGCTTATCGTCTACAGCTTTTATTTGCGTCTTTTGAGTTTCATCAGATGTATTTATAGTTCCTGTACCTGCAAACACGGTTGACCATCTATGCGATGAGTCTCCCAGATTTGTGACATTATCTACAGTTGGCATAAACCGATCTGAAAGTAGTCTAAGAACGTTAGTATCACTTACACCAAACTCTAAAGTTCCACTGAATATGTTTTTAAGGGTAGTTAAGGTTGATGTACTAACTACCGCCGCGAGCGCCGTACCTGCGGCGCTATTCATTTTATATGAAGCGGAAGCATTATTTACATTAATCTCACCGCCAGCATGTATGTTTTCCAACACACCTAACCCACCCATAAGCGTTTGCGCTCCCGTGGTTTGTGATGTAGAAGATGTTGTTTGAGTAGACGTTATAGGACACTCAACTCTTATGGGCGCACCGCCAGATGTTAAAGTTGCTCCCGCATCAGTGGCACCAGCCGTGAAATGAGCCGAGTAAGAAATTGATGCGTGATCTCTAATTGCTGTAGTTATTCCCACTTCTGTAGTTATTGCAGCCGGCCCATTAACTTGATAATTTGGGTCTGTAAAGCCCGGCGTATCTCTTAATCCCAATTCACTAATAATAGTAAGTCCAACTGATCTACTTATAGTGCCAGAACTAAGAACACTTTGAGCAATATATTGCAGATGTTGGCCAATCTTTGCAGTCCCTAAATCCGTTAAGTCGGTTACCTGAAAAGAATTAACATGATTTATTTCAAACGGCGCTGTTTGACTACCATCACCTATATTTATATCAGACCCAAAAGTGTTATAAGCTTGTGTATCTTCTGCATAGTAAGAGGCGTCGTTAAACCCATGAGAGCTAGTGCCTTCATTCGTTATGTCTCTGTGTATCTGAAAACCAACATTGTTCTGTGGTGAACCTTTAATACCATCGCCCATCATTAAAGTTTCGTACTGAATGTTGTTAATTCTAATCCAACGACCATTACCCCCCTCGTCAGATATTATAACTATTTTACCGTCTGCGGTTTGTGTCGATCCGCTATCCCAATAAAAATTACCTCCCTTGGCATCTCCTTTAATAACCCCACCAGCTACATCAACTATTTGCCCATCGGTAAGATCCGCCTTAATCTTGGATGATAAGTTTGAGATTAACAATACGTGTAACACCGCAGTGGATAAGGAAACGTCCTTGCCGTTGGCATCAAACGTCCCCGCATCAATATCATCTATAGTCTCAATAGTAACGTCACTAGCATTTTTTAATATAATCTTATATCTTGATGCTAGATAAATACCAAACCCGAACCGACCCGCACTATCAGCAACTACAGGCTGAGGATGAGCGGCCGTTAGACCTGCATCCGTATACACCGTTTTATCTGTAGTTGTGCCTACATCGAAAAAATATAATCTAGCGCCAGATATCGGATCACCGTTACTGTCTAAAACTTGATCTCCTGATAGAATGCTTAATATTGAAGTTGCCATTTATTTATCCTTTAATCCAAATTTAATTAATGTCGATAGCTCTATACTACTTGCCGCTTGTTTTTCTATGGCTATTGCTAGCTTATCAATGCCGCCGATAGTTTTTTCGTTTAATATCATTAAATTCTTGGCATTGTCATTGTGTAATTTTTCTCTGCTAGTTTGCATTTTTACCAATAGCCAAACCGCAAACACACCAAACATAAACAGCACGACAATAAGGCTAATCTTCTCTGGATTTTCTATCATGGTTTTTATTAGAGCTTCCATTCTTTTTCGCCTCCCTTTTCAGAGCCATCGTAACTAAGTAACACCCAATAACGAAACAAACTCCCAAAAATAGGATAGCCGACAAGACCGTTGATGAAATGTCCCCCACGGAAAAACCTTTCTATTCTCGGTCTAAATAAGACCACCACCATTTGACTATAGCTCATAAACGCTAAAAAGTCTAAATAGGGGCGCGCCTGAAACGGCAAATGAATAAAGAAGAATAGATGACTTAACAGCATGAATAAATATATGACCATTATTATTATCTTACTAATGCCGCCGCCTGGCATTACAGATAGGAAGAATATAGCGATTAACTGGGCTATGGCAGATACAAAATAAGGGGTATTGCCTGTATTAAAAACAGAATATCCAAAGACATACGCAATTTCCACCGCTAATATAGCCATTATGAATCTACTGGATGCGCCATGTTTAAAGCACACCCAGAAAAGAACCGAAACAGTTGTCAATATATACGCAATGTCTAGGATATAATTCATATTTTAATCCACTATCTTTTTAGTTCGACAGCTCTTGCAGCCTTTTTGGATAATATCTTCCTGCGGCGCTGGGAAACCCATCCCTAACATAATCTTGAAATGTTTATTATGCGCTTTTTCTTTAGCTTCAAAACTTCGTACTTTCTTTTCAAGAGTTAGCCGCATTTGAGCAATGATTAATTCTATTTGTGCAATATCATCTTTATCATCCCATTCGTCCCGCCTAATATCTATCGCGAGATTGTTCATTAAGTTTTGTTTTTTGTCTTCTTCTTCTTTGCCCATGTTTAATCCTTTCATGGAGTTGGTTTTAATTTTAAGAAAAGCGACTTTCTTCTATTATTTCCATCATTGATCCTAGGCTACTACCCGCCCAATAAGTACCCGTGCCAGTGTGATAGCACCATACATCAGTGTTGGCGGTTATTATGAAAGTAGCGTCAACCTCTATTCGTTCATAAGGCGTGTCTGGATGTTTTAAACTCATGCTAATACTAGTACCGCCTAAAGATAAATACATTCTTGTTTCTGATTGATCTGATTGTATCGTGTGCGCATGTGCCCGAACTCTGTATCTACCTGCCTTTAATGTAAATTTTCCAGTACCTGCGTTGTAAGTTATAGCACTGCCAAACGAATGTAGTTCAGTTGCCCATTTATAAATTTCACTGGCGCTAGGCGAATTGTTTACTATTCCACCCCTTTTTAGCATAGACAGCTCTCTGCCAACCTTTGCCCATTTGTTAGGCTCTGTACCCTCAGAAAACGCAACACCCGAAGAAATCGCGCTTTGAGCCTGGTAGCTAATTTTATCTTTTAATCTTATATCGCCCGAACTTACAGCTTCGGATAACTTCCATGTGTATATTAAATCTGTTTCATGCTCTTTTGTAAAATCTCCCATATCATAAGCCCAATCGGATTAAGTTCATTATAACCGATGGCGTAGCAGGAATATCATTGGGTGCAATCCCACTTGTTGCGAAGGCGTCTAATATTAAATTAGACGATTCGACTTGCGCCATAAATCTAACTTTATCACCTGTATTAACCGCAAATGTCACAGTTAAGGGAGACACTGTAGTAATACCAGCAGCATTAACCGATAGTTTTACATTGGAATTCGTAACATTAGCAAACCCACCACCTGTATCTCTAGCCATGAATATATTTAATACGTCCGTACCGCCACCTGTAGTCCGTGTGTATTGAGGTTCAATTGTTGCTTGATATGTACCTTCGTTGTCAAAGGTGAATTCGTCATTATTAACTGTTTCCGAATGAGATATGCCAAACAGTTCTTCGTTTGTGTTGAATTGGATTGCAGCAGAAACGTTAGCGGTAAACGTCTGGTCTAATGTATGAGAGAAGCCGCCGAATATACTTCTTTCAAGCTCTCTAATCTCTACATGAACAAAACCAGTCGTAGCATGAACCTTGCCTATATGACCCATTTGGATGGGAATTGGGGATCTAGTTGATGTTAGTCCCCCGGGCACTGTATCGGATAAGTAAACAACTTCACCCTCAACAAACCCGCTAGTATCAACGTCATTAACTCTACCAAACACTGCTACGAAACCTACAGCGCCATCAATCATAGGCGTTGTAGTAATGCCTAAAACCTCAGTGTTGGCAATTGTATCAGACAAGGCTAAAGTTATCTCTAGAGCATCATTAATGCTATCATACCCACTAATATTAACCACATTACCGTCTGAAATAGTTGACCCAGTGTTATTCACCACAAACACAACCGATTCTTGACCAACCTGTAAACTAGACCCAGGGAAAATATTCTGCACGTTCATAGAGCTTTTAACTGGATCAAAGTTTATAGAACCCGCACTAGCGCCTAACGCATCTTGTGTAAGTATTGTCGCATCAAACGAAGGTTTTGTATAATCTGCCATGGTAACTCCTATCATTATATTATTAAGCTACGACTCTATTACGCCGATTGACGCACTTGCTATGCTCTCAGTTCGGGCATACCAAAATTCCAAAGCGGCCAATGTTAGCTTATCCGTAGAACCTTTACCGCCCATGTAGAAGTCAGGACTATCGGTTGCAGCGGGTAACGAAGTAGCAGTTTTCCACCCGATAGTTGCGCCAGTGGTATTCTGTATAATAAACGTACCTGCTGTCATATCTGTCGAGGATATTTCTATCGCCTGATACGTGGTTGTTAGTTGAAATTTATCTGAAATGCTCATGTTTTAAAATCCTTCTAGGGCGTCGCCGATTTGTTCAGCGGACAATGTTGATAATATGCGACCAAATTTTTGGGTAAAGTTATCGGGTGTTAATTTTCCATCTCTGCCCGCTCGCTCTAATCTACTTAGTATTAATGTTATATTTTCTGGCTTTAATTCAAACAATATATCGGCCATTTCATCGGATACTTTCTCATCAATCCCGCCCGAAATTTTGTTCAAAAGTTTCTTGAACATTGTTATTGAAGCGCCTCGTGGACTTCCTGCCGCTAACTCTGCAACATCAGACAGAACGCCCCCCACATCTGCGGCTTTATCAGCAGTAGGCGACCCACCAGTAACAAATGCTCCTTTGCTAAATCTTTTATGCTCTAATGTTATCATTCTTTTAAACTTAGCGAATGATTGAGCGTTAGGGAATAAAGGTCTGATTGCTTTAAATTTTGCGTCTGTAAACAACTTCTTTGCAAAGTCAGGTGATTTAGCCACTGTACTTTCCATTACGGACGATATGTTTTTAGCCACACCCAGCCGCATCATTTCTTTTTCTCCACTTGTTGCCGCTGAAAATAATTTAGCGACTTGGAAGTCTTCCATCTTCATTATCTTTATCCCCGCCTCGAAGGCTTCTTGCATAGTGCTACTATCCGAATATATATCAAGGGCTTTCTTATAGTCTGGGCTAATTCTTTTAAGTTCATCCGCGAGTTGCTTTCTAGCAGAATCAATGCTTTTATTCGTCGACCCCGTTCTTTTTGATATACCAGATAAATCGGCTAAAGATTTTTTAATCGCGTCCCATCCCTCGGATGTTATTATTTTATTACCAGCAACGTCAAGCTCATGAATGCCGCCTCTCAACTCATCCTTGAGCCCTCTATCCGCCAACCTCATTGCTTTCTGAACAGAAGGAGAGCCAAGTAATTCTGTAAGTCTTGGTGTCATTTCCACCTTCTGACCAAAGAACTTTTTATAAAATGGCTGGGCTAGTTTGGCTCTAGATGCGTCTATAGTTGATAATGTCGTTACAAATTCGTCAGGGTTTCCAAACATCTTATTGGTCGCATTAACAATTCTGTCTGGCTGGGTTAAACTTCTTTGAGTTAATACTTCCACGGCCTTGTTAGAACCACGACTGCCGCCCTGTGTTTTTATTCCTCGCGCTAATCTTGATACATTAGATTCCCCAATGTCTGACAATGATGTAGGCACGCCAGCACGGTTTGCGGAACGAACCGCTCGACCCGCTTGCTCTATAGGCACTTCGTCATCACGAAAGGCTTTTAGTATTTTACCTTCTGCTATAGATTTCGAAGTTGATTTTTCACCACCCTTAAACAACCCCTTTGCAAACGCCCCAGTTTTAAATAATCCAGAAATAGCCGTAGCACCCGCTGCGCCTAGACCTGCTCCCAAGAATATTAATGGAAATCTTTTTTCTAAGCTTCCTTGTATGGTGTCGCCCGCCGTTAAAGCGCCCACACCAGCGCCTAAACCCGCTTGACCTTTAAGAGTTTTAACCGCCGCGCCAGCCGCCCCCGTGGCTACTAATTGAACGCCGCCGCCGATAATCGTACCTAATGTTTCAGCCCCTTTGGTTCTTAATTTGGCATCAATAAGTTTTTGACGTTCTAGGTCTATGGCATCATCAATATTATCCCCTAAATCACCGCCATCTCTTAAAGTTTTTTCAAGCCCTAATAGAAAGCCCGTACCTTCATCCTTAAATGGAATTAAAGCATCCGCCGCGACTACCCTAGTATCTTCTATTCCTTCCGCGATACCCCCTATAGTTTTTAGACTCCTATCTAGTGCAGATTGAGGAACAGTGTCACTAACCCCAAACTCTGCCGCTTGAGGTATTGATGAACCTCGGACGGTTTGTCTTTGACTGACTTCGTCTTGTTGGGGAGTGGGCGGAGGTGTCAATGGAGCGACAGGAAGCGCCGCTAATTGTTGGTCTTCTTGTTCAGCCTGTTGCTCTACTTGTTGAGGCACTACAACAGGTTCATTTGGTGTTTGATCTTGCGCTTTATGTTGCTTGGCAAGATGCTTTCTAATAGTAGGCTTTGCCCATGAAGGAACAGAGCGACTTTTAAAGTCCGCCCCCCATGATCTTCTACCGCCCAAATCAAAGTGTAAATTGTTTTTATACACACCAATACCAGTAAACCCAGCAGCGCTAGCTTTCTTAATTAAATCTAATTTTTGTGCATCAGAAAGATGTGCTGTATTAATATCTAGTGCATTACCATGTATATGTTGGCTTTTACTAGCACCACCCGCGCGTTTATTTCTAGCTGGGTCACGAAATCCACTAACAATACTTAACTGTTGGCCGAAGGCTGTTTGTACTTCCTGCCATTTAGACAATAATTCAGGTTTGACGTTTTGGTTTGCGCGGCTTTCGAATTTAACGTCTATAGGGCTTGAGGCTACAGGTAACGAAGCCTTTTCAGTGGCTTGTGAATCCTTAAAGCCCGCTATAATCCGACTAGGTTTAATACCAGCTTCTCTAGCCTCATTAACCATTTGCGATCTTCTTACATCGAAAATAGATTTTTCGTCACCAAGAAATTTTTCAGCTAGATTAACAAAGTCCGCCCGTTGCTCAGGTTCTAAGAAAGTACCTTCACGAGCTTTGTTATACATATTACGCATGGAATCAGTCCAGCCACCTGTATTGCTGGCTGTTGCGAATTCACCCTCTCGAACCGTAGATCTAGGGTCAAGCATTTTCATGTATTGGAAAATTAAAGATACATCGCCAGCGCCAGTTTTATCGTTAGCACTAATTTTAAGCTTCCCAATGATACTTTTTAAAGCATTAAAGTCTTTAGAACCTTGCGAGAACTCTTTTCTCAACGACTGAGCGAACTTAGATTTATCTAGATTTCCTTTGGCGTCAAAAACTTTCTTAACATTAGGTAGAACCAATTCGCCAGTATCAGCGAATCTACTCTCATTATTAACGTCTTTAATAATTCTTCTAACGGGGGTCTTTCCTTTAGCATCAGGAAAAACTCTTTCACCTGTAGCAGAATCCCGCAAGAACCCCGACGCGTCTTTTCTTAAATCAGCTTTAGGAGGAATAGACGCCTTACGAGCCGCCTCTTCTTGTGAAAATTGGAATTGACGCTCAGATAATCCTTGCCGCTGTTGAGCTAGCCCGAATTGTTGATCTTGTTGCTGTTCTCGTAGATCCAAACCACGATCTTGGAAAACAAAACCTGTTTGTCTATTGGTCTGTGTTTGTCTCTGTTGTTGGATCTTATTAGCTACACCAGCGTCAACACGCGCCAATGCTGCGAATGCCTCAGATGGATTAGGATTGTCAGGATTTAAAACATCAGCTAGAGCCGCGTTAGTCCTGTTGCGTTTAATAGTCGTGCCTATCTCTTGGCCTATAGCAAACCCGTTTACTGGTTTAGGCTGTGCTAGTTGGTTTAATTGACCTAATGCTGCGAATGGATTACCTGCCATTAGAAACCCCCCGCTATACCTACGATTGATTGCCCTAAGTTGCCAAATGCTGTTGCTCTCGTATTAGCGGCGTTCGTTATGCCTTGAGCTTGAGAACTAGCAGCAGCAGAAAGACCTTGCGCGCCTAAGTTGCCAAAATCAGATGCTGTCTTACGTCCAGCAGCACCCTCATTAGCGCCAAAACCCGCGATTAACGATAAGCGATTAAAGTCTGCGTCAAATTCTTGAGACGCTAATCCTTGGTTGAATTTTGATAAATCTCTAAGTGTACCGCCACTGCCTAATAACCCTCTAGCAGCCGCAGATGACTGAACCGCACGATTGCCTTCTTCTTGTCTAAATCTAGCGGCTGGGCTTAATTCAAATGGCGTAATTCCTATATCAGATAATCTTCTGCCAGATGGGTCAAATGCTTGTAACTCGCCGCCAGATGTACCCGCTTCACCAGTTGTTCCGCCGCCAATAGCATTGCCCGACGAATCAAAGCCTGAAACTCTACCTATTTGCGCTTCTGGGTTTGATAGTCTAACGTCAGGTATTTCTAAACCTTGCCTGGCTAGTAAGTTAGCAAATGCTACATCTCGACCCGCTCGACCCGCTGATGTGTCCGCTATACCAAAATTTGCAATCTGTCTATTTAGCTCTACGCCTTCTCTTGCTGCGTCAGCCTGTAACTGACCAGCTCTTTCTTGAGCGGCGGCGGCGTTTTGAGCGCCAATGAATGAAAATATAGGCATTATACATGCTCCTTTGAATACGTCAGTTCTTTAAGTTTGTAGCCAAGTCTTTTAAATATAGGCTCTAAATCTTTTCCTACATTCTGTTGTGTCAATCCACTTTCAGAAACTTGGTTAATTATAGCCCATTTATCATAGTGTTTCAACATTTCATAACCATCGGCCTTATATTCTTTCTTAGTAGTATCTTGCCAAATAAACAACTCGGACGCTATTTTATGCTCAAAATTCCAAAATGACGGTGATATACTGCCAATTAACAACCCAAAGTCATTTACGATAATTAAGTTGTTCTCACCTTCTAGCATATGATTTAAAAAGCCTCTCATGGACGCATTACAGAACGGTATTCTTTGCTTACTAAAGCTATGTAATTTTTTACACCATTCAATCATATTATCTATATCGTCTTTCGTTGCGTTACGTAGCAATTAAAGCGCCCCCTTCTAAAGAAGTTAGCAATAAATTAATTTGCCCGATTGCATTGTTTAGATCTGTTGTTAGGGTATTAACATCGGCCTTAAGCTCGTTTATCAAAGCATTCTTAGAATTTACATCTGTTACGAGTTGATTTACATCACCCTTAATCTCATTTGCCAGGGTAATAACCGTCGGTAAATCACTGGCATCGGCACTGGAAACGGATACAGTAGAATTGACCACATCAGCACCTACAACGCTAACGGTCGAGGCTACAGCATCAACAACGGCAGCTCCCTGTGTTTTACCAACCATTCCAGTTAAATCTAATTGATCTGTGACCTGTAGCTTAGACATGGCGATAATACCGCCAGTAGATAGCGTGCCAAAGAACTGATCTTGTCCAAATGTTAGGCTAACGGGAACGCCTGAGCTATCACCTGTAATTATTTGAAGATTTGTTAGCGCAATAGATTGTAAGTCACCGTTAGCATCGCCATAAAGAACAGCATTAGTGCTAAATTGACCGTTTTGTATACTGTCTGATAATGATTTGTTTATGTCTCTAAATACTTCAATCGCTTCTGGCGAAAGATTCCCGTTCTGCTGTGCCCACCTACCCCTTGACGCAAAGGGAATACTGGGTATTTGTCCACCTTGTGCCATTAGTTAGTTTTCCTTTCGCCATCTGCATCCTGCAATGTTATCGCAAATTGCACGCTATCCGACATTGATAATTCAAAAACAGCGCCATGGGTATTTGACTCCCCGAACCTATTCTCCACATATCTCGTGTAATATTTACCTACATCACCCAATGTTTTATGTCTAACCGCTGACCACGTGTACCCGCCATCTTTAGAATGTCGCACCATACACTCGCCGCCAAAACCTGTTTCTATATCCAATGACATTCTACTAATAGACAAACTGTCAGGAAACGCATTTACATGAGGAGTTACAAACTTCTTAATCAAATAGTCACCATCTTCGTCGAAGATATCTTGACTAAGTTCGTACGTTTTACCGTTACCATCACCTGCTATTAAATGCTTATCAAACGCTCTTGTATAGTATTTACCAATCCAATTATTTCTGGTATACGACTGGCGTTCATGCCATTGCTGAGTAGATGCATCATAAACCCACGTGAACTCAGGACAGGTCAATACGTAGAATGGATGCCCGTCTTCCGTATAAGACAACGACTCTAAACTTTCCTTATCAACTAAATTATTTATATCTCGCTCGACTGGATGCGTTGAAATTCTTGAAGGCGTGTAGCTGCTAGGTCGATAGACTACCCCGTCATCACCTACCCAGAATACACCGTTATCCACCTGAGATACTGTATACGGTGATAGTATGCCACGCTCAATAAATACGCCGCCTATACGCTCAAATGGATTGTCTGGATCTGTTACATTACGCCATACTTCTATTGTTGTTTCGCCAAATATCCAAAGCTCTAATCTATCCGTTATCCCCCAACGAGTTTTATCAGTTGAACCCTCGGCACTAAAGAAACTTAACCCGCCGACGGTTGCCGCGTCTCCAAGGTCAGAATAGTAAATCTTCTTGTCAGTATAATAAATCGTTCTTTGATTAATGAATGACGAGCTATTAGCTTCTTGAAGAATGTTAACTGCGCTTGTGCCATCCCAAACATAATTATTGGTTGTTGCATCTCTCGTGCAAATGATAAGCTGTCCAAGGTTTGTGGAAAAATTCACACTCCCCGAACCATCAATAGTAGTTAATAGCGTTTCAACACCAGAACTATTAATTTTGTATAGGCTATTACTAACAACTGAATAATAATTATCGGCATCAAAGCTTGAGTCATAGTGTATACCTCTATTAATAGCCGTGGGGATATTAGAAAAACCAGTTAAACCAGATACACCATATATAACAGTGGGAGACTTACCCCTGTCGCCAGTAGATTCTATGTAACAGTTCAATAGCTGTTCAACACTAGAAATCTTTGACCGTGCTTGATTTGATGATATTGGCAGTGGTAGCTTCATTTAAAAATACTCGATTGGTGTTGATAGCCCATCGGATTGTTTAGAAGAATGAGCGGCTAATGCGTCGCGACCTTCTTGTCCTCCTGCATATTGCTTGCCGAATTCGGTAGCACATTCTTGAGCAATAACCTTTGATAGGCCTATAAATGCGGCCTGCGGTATCTCATTACTTGCCCAGTATGCTTTACCCTCGTCTTTTAATTCCGCTAGCTTATCTCGATAGATACTTTTGACTAACTCTGCGTCTTCATGATCTGGGGCTTCTGTTGAGCTAATAACTTTAAGTTTTTGCAATACTCTAGTAGCGAGATCTTGTTCTGTTTTATTTGCCATTTTTAGCCCTTAAAGTTAATAGTAAGGGGACAGTAACCCATCCCCAAACCTTATTGTATTTATGCGTCTGCTACACCAGATACAAACAATGTAAATACACCGTTGTCTTTAGCATTAGCACCATGTAAAGCTGCGGTGATTTTCTCAACGCCTACAAGCTCTTCAATACCAACACCTTTGATAAAATCGTAATCAGTGTCTGACCGAGTAGTAGGACGAGGCATTTGACCCCATGCAATACCAACCGCACCGTTACCACATAGATAACATGGCGCAACATCAATGCCTACAGCACCAACACCCGCAATCGTAGCAATCTCTGGCACTTCGCGAACGATAGTACCGTCGATCATTAGATCACCACCTTGGAAGATAGGGTTTTTATCAAAGCCAGATGTTGAGAACGCTTCACTATTCAATGTTTCTAATGAAGCACGTAAATCACGCATAGCAAATGAAGGAACAAACAAAACATAAAACTCTTTTGAGTCGCCGTCTTTTGTTTTCATTGGTTTAATGTGAGTATCAGCGATTTTAGCTAGACGTTTAGCTAGACTAATAATACCCTGACTAAGTGTCATTGCGGCTGTTACTGCCAATAGAGCCGTTGCATGAGTAGCGTTATAGTTGCCAACTGCATCGCCATAAAGCACACGATCTACGTTATCCGCGTTCCATGTGTTCTTTTGACCAGCAGAAGCCGTACCATAAGCAACGCCATTGATCGAGCCTAGAGCTGTAACAATATCGTCACGAATTTCTTCTTTTTCCCAGTCCATCAATAAAGGACGACCGAGGTCTAGAAGTTTAATGCGTGATAATTTTGCTTGATCTCTACCAACTGCAACAGCGTTTCTACGCCAAGTAGGAGTAATGCGGAAGCCGTGGCTCGTAATAGATTCCTCGTTGCCTTGTAGTGTTCCAGTGCCTACACCAGCACCAGTAAGACGGCCAACAAGCGGGATATTAATCTGCTCGCCAGCTACTTTGTTCATTTCGCTTTTGGTGAAAATAACGCTGTTGTTAGCGCCAGCGCCACCCATGAATGAAGCAAATTGACTGGTACGAATGTATTCCTTGATGAAATCACTCGTCCATACAATTTCTTTGTTGTTTGTGGAAGTTGTTGATAATGCCATGAGTCTATCCTTAGACTACAGCTCTACCTAGTTACCGAACAGCTCATCAAATGTGTTTTGTTGTGCTTGTTCCATCGATACTGGATTACTAGAACCCGATCCCGATGTGTCCGATATAGAAGGCGGAACTGTTTTATTGTTTTGTTGCCCAACAGTATCGTCTTTATACCCTGCATCTTTTCGCAACTCAGCTTTAAGCTCTTCTTTTAACTTAGCTCTGTATGCGTCAAGATCACCGCCAACCTCAGAATTTAAATCTTGTTGCTTCTTCCACTTTACAGCAGCTTCAGCAGGATTAGTCTCTGAGAATAAATTAGATAGAACTTCCTTGTTTTGAGGTTTTTTTAAGTCATCAATAATGGAATTCATATACTCTTCGCCGTATTTAGTACCAGCGTTTTCGTATTGCATACTCCATCTATCTTGATTTCTTTCGTCCTGTCTAATGGCGTCTTGTTTTGCTTGATAAGCTTTTGGGTCATCAAACATAAGCTCGGTATTATCTTCGTCTTCTTGTTGGGTCGACTGTTGGTTGTTTTGTTGCTGAACTTTATAAGCCGCTATTTCTGCTCTAAGATCGGCTTCACGTTGTGTTGCCTCGGCTTCTCTAGCTTGATACTTTTTCCGTTCTGCTACATGAGTTTTAACTGGAACTGTATGGGGTTCATCTTCGCCTTCCTGCGGTATTTCAGCAGTCTGTTGCTCTTCTTCCACAGGGGCGATCTCTTGCTCGTCTGCGGCGGCGTCTTGTTGTTCGGCTTCGTCAATGTTTTCATTTTCAGAACTAGTCTCTTCGACCTCATCCGTATTCACTTCAACATCACTGCCAGCTAACAAGCTGTTTAAACCTTCGTCGTCCATTTAAATACCTCTTCATCTATATCGTTGACATACGTTAACTTGCGTATCGTGCAAGACCCGAATTTATAGTATAAATACTACCACGTTTACTATTATGGTTCAACCCCCGTGGATTTGATACCCGCTTCAATAGCCATTCCCGTGGTTTCTGCATTTATATTTTCAGTTTCTGCAATAGTTTTCTTATTGTCAGCGTCCTTACCTTGTAGATCCATCAATTCAAACGCCTCGGACTTCTCTTTCTTATCTTGAGAATCTTTCGCCCTGGCTTGTTGTTGTTCTGGACTAAGCTCTTCACCATTTAATATGATTTGTTTCTTAGCTTCTGATATATTACTTAGCTCAACCAATAGTTTAAACATTGGGTCGTCTCTAGGCATGTTAGCAATAGCTGGCATAAGGGCAATTAATGAATCAAAGTCCTCTAACTGTTGCGTCATTGCGCTTGGGGATTCTTCTATCTTAATGTCCAAATCAATGTCTGATATTCTATTTTCCGCCGTTGGTTGCCCTTGCTCATCAATACCTACGCCATTAATAGTAATAAACTTCTGCGTTTTTGGATCGTCGGTTATTCTAAATACCCGCTCATCAGTGTAGAATTGGGTAATCAATAGCCAAATCTTACGATACGAATTAAGCTTGAACCGCTTATGATTTCTAAACACAGACGACAATTGAACTAAGCCAGCGTTTTGTTGCGCTCGGATAGCTTTACCACTTGCGTTTGCCCCCGCTCTACCCAATAAAGCTTGGTTGGCGCCGATTTGTTCGATGTGGTCAATGTCTTGTTGTAATAACGCAGCCTGCCCCTGAATTTGATCTGTCTGAGTGAGTAGATTAAATTCTTTGTTAACATCTCCATTAACTTTAACCGCGCCATCCGATTTTGCCAGTTCCATTTTAGTTTTGTTGACGTCTTCTATCGCACCTTCTGAATATAGAAATTGCCTGACCGATAATTGATGTAGCATTTTAGAGCGTCTTTGATTAATCCCGTCCTGTGGGCTTATCATGGCTCTAACTTCTCCATATCTGTCGCCGTCGGGGTCAATCTCATCCGACATAGCCGAATATGGATCCATAGGTACGCCATGCTCATCTAGATAAGGCGATTTGACATGTCTGATAATACCACCACCCCAAAACAACACAAACCACCAACCAGAAGGACGCTTGTACCACATCTCAACTATTCTGATTCTATTGTCGTTGGTGTTGTTCCATATTTTTTCAACTGGTTGTTGCTCTTCTGTTAACGTGCCATCACCAATACTTTGGCTACTCCCTGTTGTATCAAACTTATCGCCATACAATTGTTGGGCCTTGGTAAGCTTCATCCATTTGTATTCACCTTTATAATCAGCATCAGAAAAATCATGATCCATACTTGTCGGGTCATAAAAGAATTCGTAGTGTGGGATATAATTAACTCTGATCTCATCTCGAACCTCATTTTTCAAGCGGTTGGTCTTCTTGACTATAGTAAACTTCATAGCCTCATAGCCACCGATCAACATATCATTAAATGACCGATTGAACTTATCGTCTATGTCTTCCTTGTCTGCAACATATTTTAGCAGTGACGACCATGTGTCTGCATCTTGTTCGTGATTGTCAGTTCTAGCAAATGCCGCGGGTTCTTGCTTAGATTCTATGTTAATGCCTTTTAGATCTCTGATCTTAGGCTGGATGACATTATGAACAGATGGCGGTTGATTACGCTTCTTCAATTGTTCTAGCTCTGCTGAAGTCCATTGATTGCCCGAATAGTATTCAAACGCAATCTTCTTTTCCTCTATCTCCTGAACTTTAACGCTTTGATAATCCTCAAACCATTCCTTGAACAAGCTAAGCTTATAAAATTTATCACCTACATCCGCCATGATTTGCTTTCATTATTTGATTTGTAAGGGTCATACCCACTATTGCTCTTATCCTTTTTTACCACATTCTCTGGCGTTTTCATAGTGTCAACTTGTCTAGCCATCATTGACAGCGTATCCACCATGTCGTCATGTTTGCCAGCAGGGAAGTGTAATAGCTCAGTTATTAGATCGCTAACCCATTCTTTACCTCGGGGAAATCTGACCTTACCATTTGCCATTAATGCTTGGAATGCTCTAGCCCTTGTTGGTTTATCGGCCACACTAGCCATAGCATCAATTCTGAAATATTGTTTAGTAGTCTTCATTTGTTTTTTAATGGAAGGTAGGACAGTATTGTATATGCCGCCCTTTTCGCCCCATACCTTTAGAGGCTTATAAACGCTCTCCAAATTGAATAACGAGTCAACCCAGATCCCCGCGTCCTTCTGTCCTCGCCACATATCCCTAATGTAATAAGTTCCATCCGTACCAACACCAATAACCATGTGAACCGTGAAGTCACCACTGCCGTCTTTTGTTGCATAGTCGCTGTATATGTAGTTATAGCATTTAGGTAGCTCTTCCCTATCGTACCAGCGAACCCAATCACGTCTAAAGTAATCGCCTTCATCTGGTGTAGGTTTTTGCTGATAAAGTGCTGACCAATCACGTTGCCCTATATCTCGTTTAGTTCTATGCAGATTATCTAAATCAAACCATTCAGGCCATAAAGCTTCTTCGTGATCTGTTCCCTCGTTTTTAATAGCTGGCAATTCAACCACTGTCCATTCGCCGCCATCTTCAACCCGTCCCTGTCGTTCGAGTAATCGACCTGCTAAGTCATCCTCATGCCAACGGGTTAGAATTAATATAATCGCACCATTAGGCATTAAACGAGTTCTGAGTGTTGATGTGTACCATTTCCATACAGTTTCGCGCCTTACTTCACTATCGGCCTCTTGTCTGTTTTTAAACGGGTCATCAATTAATGCTATATGTGCGCCCCTACCAGTAACCGCCCCGCCGACACCAACATAAACAGCAATACCTTTGCCGTTGGTTCTAAACCTATTGTTAGCCTTACTATCAGCAGCGAGTGTTACGTCGGGGAATATCTTATTGAATTCTGGTGAACTAACAATCTTCTTAACATCTCGTCCAAAGTCTAACGCGAATTCACCGCTATAAGTTGATTGTATTATTTGATTGTCGGGGTGTCTGCCTAGATACCAAGCAGGAAACCTACGACTGGCTAACTCTGACTTAGTATGACGAGGCGGGGCGAATATCATTAGCCTATCAATGTCACCGCGTTCAACAGCTTCTAAGGCTTCTACAATTTGATCATGATGTTCACCATCTTCAAACTCAGGCATTGTATACTTAACGAAAGGCATTAGGCCTTCTTGCGCTTTCTTTCTACGCAATAGCTCCATTAGTATTTGGCGTCTGTTATTTGTTGGCAAAATTATTTCGCTCATGTAATGAGGGGTTCTTAGGCATATCGTCGGGACTCATTTTTATAGTGCTGCAATCCTCCCTGCCCTTCACAACGACCCAAGAATTAGTGTTCTCGAGTGCCGCAACAGCTTTATCAAATATATCTAATACTTGGTTACCGCACATAACTATGAGTTTATTCCCCGTTTTCATATGGAATGCTAACTCTGACTCATCTTTATCATCGAAATATGTAATTGCAATGCATTCCTCTAAGTTTACAGCCATCGTATCTATTTTAAATATCATATTTTCCTCTTTTCAATATCACCATACTGCTAGCGTAAATGCTATTCGTCCACGGGTGGGAGAGTTATTCCATAGACAGCCTGATGTATTCTTAGATTAGACTCTAGAAACAAAGCAGAATATAAGCTTATGCCCCTTTTATGGAACGATAACGCTTCATCAGATATCATTTTATTAAATAGCAAATCCTTGCACCGACTAACAAAAGTGTCGTTATCCTTTAAATATATTATATTACTCATTCCCTTACCCCTTATCATATTCAGCTAGTTTAGCCTCTAGTTCCTTTGTAGGCGTGTCTACGGCTTCTTTACCCTCTATGTTGGTGTGTTCTATCTTATCACCGTAACGCTTAGGCACTTGCTTGGACATTAGCCATTTCAATGTATCTACCTGTATACGCTTATGTGCTGGATCGACATTATCATCAAAGGCTACATCAACGATACGCTCGGACATATGCCCCGCTCGTTGTTCTTGAGCTTTTACGTAGTGGGACAGAAAGTAATCGTATCTATTTATCCAACTTAGTATACTAGTCTTGCTGGGCATTCCGTCTAACTTACTGATGTCTAACAAAGAAAGCCCGCCAGCACCAATATGATTACATATCTCTATAGCTAGCTCCTCTGTGTACTTTGTAGGCCTTCCCATCTTAGTCATTGCTTACCTCATTAAGAGCCGCATAGTTTGAGCTCGTTTCGACCGATGCCATTGACGCAAAATCATCAAACTGTATTCTTTTCTTTCTATCTACCAATGAACGCCTGTACTTAGCTGAGTAGTGTTGAACCGCAACAATTAATCCCACGATACCAATAATAAATATCCATCCCATAATTAACCTCTACTCTTGTTCTATTGGCATGTTAGTAAACTGTCTACGTACTGTAGGAAATCTACCCTTTGAGCATCGTCTCCATTGCTTTTGATCTAGGTCTTGTGGGCGCTTGCCTTGTACTGGTTCAGTCATGAACATTGTTACTAGCTTCATTTCTGTAGACTCACCTTGCCCGTCTGGTACTTCCATCATTTTAGACGTGGCGCAAAAATACATACCTGATTGGCTTAAGATAGTCTTATCATGTGCCCAACCCTTCTTAGATCTACGCTTAGCTTTAGGCTTGTCTTGGTCTTCAACGCTTGCGTCGATTTCTGCTTTCTCTTGGTCTGTCATTGCTGTTTCTGACATTTATCTGTAATCCCTAAATGTTGATGTTACGTTTGGTACGTTAATGTATAGATTTACTTGCTTAATGTTACCATTGCTTAGTGTGAATAGCAAATATGCGTTACCTGTTGCCGTGGCGTTCGATAGCTTAAGGTTTATATCTTGTGCATTTATTACTATGGTATCCGTTACGCTTGCGCCGTCTTCTGTGAATGTGGCTGAACTAATAGTCTCACCAGTATCCATAATGCCCGACAGGTCTATGTCGTAGTTCTGCGTTTCATTGTCTGTTATGTTTATTTCAAGCCTACCGTTGGGGAACTGTCTCAATCCTCTGTAGGTATCTCTGAAATTATCGCTAAATGCTATAGAACCACTTTTCATTCCACTATCCTTAATATATGGAATTAAATTGTATCACGTATGGGCTATATGGTCAAATATCTACCCGTGTGCGACATGTAAGTACTTCGCAAGCAATAGTAATGCAAGTATGGTTTGGCGAAGAACCTTTGACTTCCACTTTACTATAATACCTTTTTGCAGCCTTACTGACCATCTTACTGCCGTGACGTGCAGATACTTCCGCTTGAATACATACCTTTGATAGAGCTCAACTAATACAGAGCCTATTATGGCCGTAATTACTGCAACTAGTATGAGTATGTAAATCATTTATCATCCCTTAGATGCTTGTAAGGTTTCACAAAACTCATAGCAAAGTCAATCGATTTGGCTAGAACGAATATAATAAGAGCTATACCACCAAGTCCAAACACTGGAATCGCTATAATGTAACCTAACCAAGTTAATGCGAACAACAATGGGGCACTGAACTCATATACAACAAAACCAAGAAAGACTATTACAGCTAGTGCAAGGATGGCTCCCAATATAATCAAACACCATCCAAAGAACGTTCCCCAACCCTCTAGTATAGCTAATCTTCTTCTTGCAATGCTGACTATAGCCCTATTCCAAGCATCTTGCTTTTCTTCTATGCGGTCTATTTGTTCACTTAACTCGTTAATATCGCGTTCTGACATATTTAAATTATTCCTCTTTAAATCAATGTGTTACTGTGTAAATTATACTATGTCTACACCACAAAAACAAGTAATAATCCCTATATATAACCTCTACCTTACATAACCAAAACCCGTATAACATCTATACATTAGTATACCTAACACTACTTTAGGATATTTTAATATGATTGACGACCATAACTATCATATAGACGTTAAACCCGACTAACAGGCAGAATCTAACCTTCTCAATTAAGGCGCTGTTTGTTACGACTTTCTTGCTTAAACATATTTATCCGCCGCTATGTTGTTTTTATTGGCATCACCCAACCCCGACCCAAATTGTTTAAAACAGCTATTTGGAGCTATCAGTTTGTCGTACGTTTATACGCGGTTTATATGGCCTAACGTGTCATTGCCGACCATCGATCGTCTACTTCGAATATGTTCTCTAGTTTTGGGAGTTACTAGCAAATCTCGTTTTGGGGGTTTTTAGGTCTTTACAAACTGTGGTTGGTTTACTACCTTGCTTGTAATAACCACCGCGATACCCTTCAAAGTTAAACGCGGTGGTTGTTCATTTCTGAATAACCTTTCTCCAACATATATGATTCGTTATGAATTGCAATAGACATCTATAACATTGGATATAGTGTCAGTGTGCTATAGCTCCCTCTATAGCTATAGTGCGTGCTGATACTAATATACCCTAGCTTGAAATGTTTAACGCTCTACAGTAAGCCCGAGAGGGCGTCTGCATCCTCGTCAATCTTCTTCGTTATCGTCCAGGTTCTTTAAAGCTGAGATAATCAATCCGCCTAATGTAATTCCTACTAATGAAATTATTATTGTAAATATCGTATCGTCCATAAGTGTCTCGCCCGTGGTGAATGTTAACTAAGTCTTTGTAATATAACAATAACCCAAAAATTACTTTTCTGTCAAATCATGCGTTTTTTGATCCTATGAACGGTTGCTACGCCCACATTGAACAATATTGAGATGGATTTCATGCTATGGCCATCGTTTAACATCTTCTCGACTTCACTGCGTTGGTGAGGGGTTAACTTGAATTTGCGGCCAAACTTAATACCACGCTTCTTAGCTAATAGTCTACCTTCTGCCGTACGGGTTCTGATTAAATCTCGCTCAAGCTCTGCTAACCCTGCAAATATTGTTAATAAAAACTTGCCCATCTGGTTGCCAGTATCCACCCATGGCTCACGAATGGATCTAAAACCAACTTCTAAGGTTGATAATCTACTGGTTAGCTGGAATAAATCACCTGTGGATCTTGCCAGTCTATCAAGGCTAGTAACGATTACAACATCCCCAGGGGCTACTTTGTTCAGCAGCTTGTTTAACTGAGGGCGGTTTATGTCAGAACCTGTTTCTTTCTCTTGGTATATCTTACGACAACCTGCGACCCTTAGCTTCTCGATCTGGGTCTCTAGCTTCTGACCTAATGTTGAAACCCTGGCGTATCCAATTAGCATGATAATCTCCGTTTTTGCCTAAGCATTACGGAATGAAGTTAAGGAATGGATAAGATTATGTTTTTATTACAATCTCTTTTCATTCCACTATCCTTAATATATGGAATTAAATGCCTATAATTTGCGCATCTGGAAAGTTCCGCTTTGCATATCCACCCTCTGGACTTGTCTTCTTGTAATACCCGCTGAATATTAAATAGTTATGAGCGGCTACGTTTGAATCGAAGATCTTGCCTTGCTCACCGTTTGAATACCTTATGTTAAATTTAGTCATGGTCTATAACTGCCCTTATTTTACTGTTGTCATTAGAGTTATTCATATTTACAGCAGGGTTTAACAAAATCGTTTTAACAAGCTTATCATCATTTGAAACCTTAATCATTCGAGTGTAAAACCCCTTGGGGCAAGGTTTGTTAGTTGTTACAAGCAATGTATTAAATTCACGTTTTATCTTTGTTACTTTTACGTTACTCATGGTCTATCCATCCCTTTAATTTGAATTTGATGTGTTTAAAATACCAACCATCTTTAAAAATTCTATAGATTCCTGTTTAATCTCATCTTCTGTCATGGTTTTACGACGTTCTTCATCATCTTTTATGCATTGCTCAAAGGATGATGTCATGTCTTTCAAAAAGTCATTGTTATCTCGATAAACCATCTTTGACATTTGTTCACGTAGTATAGCTATCTCACGGTCTTTGTCTTTAATAGCTAGGTGTATGTCAGGAAAGTAATCGATAACATCTTGAATGTCATCGGCAATATCATAGTTACTCATCTGCGATCTATAGCCCTTTAGCATGTGATGAACATCAATAAGAATTTTTGTCAATTTTTTATCAGTCATTACTCGTCCTTTAGTTTAGGTAGTGTAAATATAGGCATCCAGTGAGTAACCTCATCGTTAGCCGTTATTATATGAGGATACGCCCAAAAATAGTTTTTAGGCTCAACCATGTACGTTGCTTTTTCACATCTTCCTAGCCCGCTATTTTCATCGACAACCACAACAAAACAATCTAATTCATCTTCTGGCAATCTGTCGTTTACATCAATCCAAGGGGATATTCGGTTATTAAACATAGCCATTTGTTCATTGATCGCTGCGCCCACCTTGTTAAATTTAGTTGTTGAGTTGCACGTATCACAATGAAAGTGCATCTGCCCCATTAGAGTGCAGTAATCCATTTCGCTGTTGCACATGTGGCACGGCTTTAGTTCTGGTTCTTTAGTCATTCGAATTATCCTTGTTAAATATTAGGCTATACAAGACTTGTTTAAAAGTACGCTTCCTAAATATTGATGATACCCACACAATCAAACATAGACATGCTAAAAACACTAGATATTCTAAAAGTAAAATCATAGCTCCACCCCATTAATCTTTAAATATGTTAACAATACCGCGCGGTTAAGGTTTTTGTCCCACGTGTAAAAGCTAGTCAAATCCTTGTCATCGCCAGAAACTTCCCAGTTATCTTGATCTTCTATTGGAACTAGTAAGCCACACTCTTTATTTACCGCTATACTATGCTTTTTTATCAGCCCCATACAGAACGCATCATCGTTGCCGTAATCATCAGTTGATAGGTATAATTTTGTATCCTGCATATTAAATACAGCTTCGTTTATCTGCATATCAGTTATTGTCATTGATCGTCTCCCATAGCTTAGTTGCCCTCTTACGTAAGTATTTATATATAATAGGTGCTAAAGGAAATGTTATTACAGCGGCTATAACTAATATTACCAATACAAATAAAGCCACCACAGAAATAGGAAATAGTATTGTAGGTGATAGCACCCAAAACCATGACCACGTTATATACCCCGACACTTTTAATCCTATAAATACCGCGGTTAAAAGTAAAATGATACCAATCGCCGCCCTGCCGACTTGCTCATCACTAAATTGTTTAATTCTGTCCGATATTTTCACGTCATCACCTCCGCTATAATAAATATTACTGCCCATGTAGGTAGGCAAGTGTTGAACAATACGGCTAACCTAAGCATCCACGGCGCGAGGTCTGTAGTAACGTATGTATATATAAACCGAACCGATATGATCAGACACGGCGCTAGAGCTATTAATAGTAGTGTGTTCATTTTGGTAACTCCAATAGTTTTAATATAGCTTTAGTTGTTGCTATTGCGTCTTCCTTGTTGGCGAATAACAGTCCGCGCTCTAAATACATTTTTTCATAATCATTACCTTTAACATCAACTGTTATTTTATGAAAAAGTTCTGATGAATTAACACTGTATGCAAAAACTAATTCCAGCCCATCTAAGCTAGTTAACGGCATTGGACATTCAATATTTCCAATTATACGGTATTCTGGTTTAATCCAAGCATCAAATTCTTTCTTATATTTCTTAATTAAATCTCTATTCATTCTCGTCTCCTCTTATATGTTAGTTTGTTATCTTTTTTGAATTTTGAATTTTGTAATATCAAGACTAAACTCGATACTCACGCCATCATCACTACCGTAGCGACCTAAAACATTAGCTTCAAGGCTAACTTTGAATTTCTGCTTGCCGTCTATAGCCTTGGCTAGCTTTGCACGACCCTTACCCACGTCTAGCAATGCGTAGCCTGTTGTATCATAAGGTAATTTTTCATCATCAGCGCCGCTTAATTCGTCAATCATGCCAACAACCAAACTAGAGGCCGTAACGCCTATCGCATTGGCGTGGTTCATTATTTTACCGTGTTCTTTCTCGGTAAGCTTTATTGATAGAGTTTTATTTTTCATATTTCACCTTTTGTTATTTTATAAACATATATTACATTATTTATATATACTATGTCAATACCTTCGTGCGGATAACTCCAATACAATTACATTGACACCATAGCATATAAGTGCTTTAATTATACCAACAGAAAGAGGACGCAATGAATATCTTAGAGAAATTCGAAGCTGAAATAATAGATGAGGACTTTGTAACCACATATAACAAGTATGATGCACAGGAACTTCAAGTCGAGCTAGATAACTACCATGGAAATGGTGATGAACTAACATTCGACGAATCCTTTGAACTAAGCAACAAGATTAAAGATATAGTGTCAAACCTTAACGAAGGATACAGCATAGAAGAGTCCCAAGACCCATCATGTCAAACATATGATACGCAAGCATCTGAAATTGGCTTACTGCCAAGTCAAAGGAACTAGAGGTAACACAATGACCTTACTAGACGATGCCTTAGAGATAATTACCAGAAAGAAACCAAACCAAAAGAGGACGAATAAAATGTTTTTAGATACAACAGATAAAGAAACAACCACAGAAGTTGAACTAACCATAGTTGAGCATGAAATAAACGTTAATCTTGTTATATCACTTTGGAATAAAGCCGTTAAAGCCTCGGATACAGACAATCCATACTGGAAATCAGAAGCCTATCAAGAAGTCACCTTTAGATATAATCACAAATTAACCCAGAATGTTCAAGTTTTCAAAATAGCTGGTGTTATCCGTAGGGAGATTGAGAAGGATTCTGCAAATGGCAATAACTAAGCAGGAAATATTGTCGGCATTAAATTATGATCGAGATACTGGAAATTTTACTTATAAAATAAGTGTTAATGGTGTTAAGAAAGGGGATATTGCGGGGCATCTTAGGGCTGACGGATTAATTAGAATAATGATTAATAAAAAACTTTATTCATCTAACAAGCTGGTTTGGATTGTAGAACATAACGAAGAACCAGAAAGATACGTTTTTAGAATAAATCCTTCACTGCCTTCTAAAATATCAAATCTAAGGCTAAGGCCAATTGGGAAGCCATATATTAGTCAAAAGCGGTCTAATGGTATTTTGCATTTCCCTAAACCAACAGCAGCGCCGCCAGTCAAGCCACCAACTAGGCTTTACATGGGATTTAATCGAAAGGTTAGAATTTTAAAGGAATTTGGTAAGGAGATTATGATTGAAAGCACCTTTAATGATAATCCTAAAAATAAAAATATCTGGTCTTTGCCTATATGGGTAGATAAAAAAGCGTTCCATAAAGTATATCGATGAATTAAGCCTCCTTAGTTGGGGGTTTTATTTTGTCTAGAAACTTATTATAAATATAATTAGATATACAAATCGTTAGTTTTCCCGAAATATATAAACTAGCAAATAATTTAAACCATCGGCTTTCCCAAGACAATAGAATCAAATGCAATAATAAATAAAATACCGCAAGAAACATAACTATGCCGATTATATGATACGCCCACCATCTTTTAGATTGTTTTATCATTACATATTCCCCGATTGACAATTACCTGTATTCATACCAGTGGGTAATCTAGGTTTAGCAATATAAACATCATTCGGGCTATACATGCCTACGTAATCACCATTCTTGAACGTAACGACTACTTTATTAGCTGTGCATTCTGTCACCTCCCCACCACCGTATTTTGAACATAACCGACTATTTGGAATAGTTACCTTGTCACCTACTTTAAATTTAGTCATTGTTTAATAACTCCCCGTTCTGATGAATGTTGCCGATTATTTCACCTTTTTTTACACCTCTTGGACGTACGCCATATTCAGGGCAAATCCAAACCTCGGATATCTTTTGGGGCTGCGGGCAACCAAACCATATTCCATTGCTCAGATCGTCGACAGAGACGATATCGTTTTCGTAAATGTCATTTTTATTCTTATCGGTTAAGCCTGTGAATTGTTCAAATTTACCTTTGAAGGATATTGGGGAAACCCATCCTTCATTAATCCAACCAAAGTAATGATACCCCATACCTTCGCCAACAATCTTAACCCATTGTCTGAATTTAGCCGTTTCATTTAGATTAGTCATTGTCTTTCCTCTTTGTTTGTTAAATTAATCCCTACAGTTCAAAAGATTTGCTAAATATCTTGATCACAAGTGGATTATCTAGAAACTCTTCTTCGACTTCTTTCTTGGTGTCAAAACCTTCGCTTATGTCGAACGTGTTTTCATCATTTCTAAACGCTGCAAAGAATCTAGTCGTCTTTACTTTAATTTCCACTAGCTCATAAGCATCATCAGAACACCCCCCCCCTCATTATTTACATAGCAAGTGCTAATTGATGAGCCTTTTATTGACTTTCTGTATATCACCAGTAGTCGCTTATCTGGCTCGTTGTCAGGATGGTGTTCTATGCTTATTACGGGGTATCCGCATTTAAGCTCGTAATTCAGTTTTATGTTAATCATTTATCTATCCTCTTTAGTTTATATAATTTAGCAGCTTTGCCAGTGTTTAAGCATTCAATTCTTAGCATGGTATTCTTGAGCCTTTTGCGTAATCTGCGAATATGAACCTTAATTATGCGTTCTTGGGGTATATTTATGGCTTCATTGCCGTACAGGATGCTCATAAGTTGATCCCTAGTCGCTGTTCTAGTCTTTTTTGATAGGAAGTAGCTTAATATATCTGCTTGTATGTCAGTGAGCTTTATAATCAATCCGTCAACTTCTAGTTTATTGTTGTTATAATCCCATTTCATTTAATCCTGCTTTCGGCTATGTCGAAATACTCAAAATCCAATTCAATACCGATAAACGACCTATTTAAATCTTTGGCAACTTTTCCAGTAGTTCCCGAACCCATAAAACAGTCTAATATCGTATCGCCTTCATTTGACCATGATAAGATATGATCTCTGGCCAAGTTTTCAGGAAATGGTGCAGGGTGGTCTGTTTTACTTTCTCCTGCATACTGCCAGATATTAGACAATTTACCGCCGCCAATATTATACGTTCCGCGTTTGATAGAGCCATCCTTTTGCCTACGGGTAGTTTTTCCTACCTTCCCAGTCTTAGGAAATGTTTTTATTACGCCTTTGTCGCCGATATCGCCCTTAGAAAATATAAACATGTATTCAAATGATTGTCCGTACCTGTGCGACTTATGAGGCAAACCGCTGCCGAACTTCTGATAAATCATTGTATCGTGTAAATTAAACCCGACTTTCTTAGCAAATAACGCTTGTTCAAAGCTTGTTCCTGTTTCACTACCGTCAATTGTAGCATCTCCAACAATCCAAACAACAACGCCGCCCGTCTTAATAATTCGGTATAGGTGTTCAATAACCCTTGTCCAAACCTGCTCATTCCATAATGAATTATTACCGTTGTAACTTCTAATATTATCATATGGGGGGCTAGTTAAAACCATATCGATACTTTCATCATGAATTTGAGCTAGAAGATGTTGAGAATTTCCTTGTATTAATTTAATCATTTGTTCATCATCCTGCTTTTTTGTATCCTCCCCGACGATTTTCTTAAATCGAGAGGCGGGGAGGAATTATTCTTACTTTTGAAATTTTTGGGTTGTTCCAGTTCTAGATCCTTTTCGTGATCTTGTTCCTGTTCGAGCTCCTGTTCCTGTTCGAGCTCCTGTTCCTGTTCCGTCTCCTTTGTATCCATACCCCTATCTATAGCTCTATCCATAGCACTATGATCAAAAATACTTTCGCAATATTTGTCTTTCGATAACTCTTTGTAAGTTAACCACTTTTCTTGGCAATCAGGCAAATCCATGATAATTTTAACTACGCCAAACGCATGTTTCTGGTTTGTTATTGGTGAATGCTCAAGAAATCTATTAATTTTTATAATATCCTCGTCAGAATTGTACATAATAAGCTCTATAGATAGGTCTTTGATAGCTCTATCTATAGCACTATCGGACCAGTTCAAATCAGCTTGCATATACCCTTTGCGGATTAAAAAACAGCCCGTAGAATTTATATGAGGACAAGTGTGTAAATACATGTAAAAAAGTTTAGCCTCAACAGAAAGGTTTCTGAATTTCTTTGAAGACCATAATCTTGTAGATATTTTGCCATATGGGCGCATTTCGTGACTACTTTCTGAGACTGCTAAAAGGTTTTGAAAAGGGCGGACACGAGTCACGAGCGTCACAACTACGGTTAATTAGACCTACGTTGTTTTTTGCGCCCTACATATTATTATATACGATTACTGAATGTAATCAAGAGTTACTTTTTAACCGTTTTATCTGGTTTTCTAGCGCCTTAATGTGTCTAACATCACTTGTTTTATTTTTTTCGATAGCCGCTTGTAAAATTATAAGAAATTCGTCAAGTTGCCATTCATGTATGGTAATAGAAGTTGTCCACCCTAACGATCTTCCGTCCGAACTACCTTGAAACACCTCTTCTACCTTTACACTTGAAACGAACCCTTCTTCTGATTCTTTAATAATTACATTACCCATCATATTCTCCTTTATTAATCGTTAGTGGTTGGTTATCCAAAATATTGACAAAATGTTAATCCTGTGAAATATCTAAAAGCTGCGAAGGGCGCAATTAACGCAAATATGTATATTACAATTAGAAGAATCCCTGTTTTAAATTGTGCATCACTCATCTATTCATCTCCTTTGTTTTGCTCATTGAGCCAATTAGTTAGGCTGTCGCGAAGTTGGGTGGCTTCATTGAGGCTTATGTAAGCATCAGCTAATATTTCCAGTCCGTCATTAATTTCTATGTTAATCTCGTCACTACTAGCAATATCAATAGAAACCCATTTATCATCTTTTGCGCATACGCTAATTATCTCACTCATCACTCGCTCCCATATCTTGGTTTATAAGTTTGTTTATTTTGGTAATAATATGTTCAATAGTTTCAATCATAGCCCCAGAAACATCGCAATTATTGTCCCACTCTTTACGCATTCCCTCGGTGTTTTTCTCCAAGTCCTTCTTAAGTACCGCCAATTTAAAGTTGCTCATTGTTTATCTACCTTTTTAATTAAATTCAGTGCGACCATTAAACCACTCCTTTTGTTTTCCCAAAATTGAACTACACTATCCGCACCATCATTTTTAGCCTCATCCCGCCAGCGTACACAATAAGTTATTTTCTCTTCAATCTCTTTAATAACTTCATCTAATGTCATTGTTTATCCTCTTTAGTTGGGTTGCTACTTACTGAAAATGACGGTGCAAAGGATATTAATAATGACATTAAAACTAAAAACCACGCGCTATGACCAAGAAAAAATACAGCGTACATAAAAGAACAAAATATTAATGCCCTATATAAAAAACTCCATGCCAAAACCGCTATCATCGTGAATTTTTCCATTTATTTATCCTCCATCCTATGTAATATTTCTTTCCGAACTAACGACCAAGCTCTCAACATTGCCGTGTGGTTAGCCTTTGTGTGATTGTCGTTATAACGGGCTGCGGCCTCTATCCATTTGTCTGTGGTGTCGCAGTTAGGCACAACGGGTATTAGGTTTTTAGTGTGGGTGCTTATCTTGAAGTATGCTTTCATAATTCACTCACACATAGTAAAGTTGTGCCTCGTTCTAGCGCGCCTGTTACATCCCATCTTTCATTAATACTTTGGACATACTTTTTATTATCGCCTTTTAATATACCCAGAGTTACCAATAAGTCAGGGAACTGCTTAACGTAATTATCAATGTCGGATAATGAATTGCCGCCGTTAACAAATAGAGAAATCTCAACAGGATTTTTAAAACTAATATTTTGTTTCTTCTCAAGATAAAACGCTAGGCTAGCATTTTTTATCCAATTTTTGTATTTAGCGGTTTTATACCCTCCCTTACGGCTCTTACCTTGGCACTGGTGATATGATGGGGGAGTTGGTAAAATTATTACTAATTCAGTCATTTATTTAACTCCTTTTGAAATTCTTCAATCTTTGCTTTAGGCTTAGGCTTTATCTTTAGTATGCGTCTTAGCCAGTTGGGTAGTTTAATCATTCTAAGTAACTCCAAAATTGTTGCATCTGATTTTTATCTAAAGTTGGCACAAACCTAGTTGAGATAATGTCAACGCTATCATTAAAAAACTCTTTGAACTTTTCTTGACCCATTGTCGCAAAATTGATTGATAATAATTTATAATAAAGTGTGCCATTTTTAGATATTCTTTTTTCGGCATGGCCGCAATATAGCTTCAACTCATCAAGTAGCTCATTTGTATTTACGTACTTATCTGAATTTTCGACTACAAATTTAAGCAGTGCAAAGAATAGTTTATGTTGCTTTGGGTATCGGTTTGACTTTAATTCAATAACGTATTCTTTACCGTTTTTAACACCTTCAAGCATTTCTATGCTGTCATTGCAATTAGGTACTAAGCATTTAACACCGTCTAACCATGTTGTTTTAAATATGCCCTTCATTTAACAACCTCGTTTAACACCGCAAAATACCCATGGTATTTTAAAGCCGCTTTATTGTAAGCCTTGGCAGCCTTATGTTTACATTTATAGTACCCGACATGTTTTCTTTTGCCAGATATGTATATATTGACAGCCCACTTCTTTGCATATTTACCCCAACAAACACCTTTGTAACCAGAAGTGTTGTTCCTCCCTATTTTTCTGTTTGCTTGGTTTTGGGAGTTTGTTGCGTGTCTCAAGTTACACCACCTGTTATCATCTCTAATACCGTTTATATGATCTACTGCATTCGGTGGGAAATTTCCCTCAACATACAAGAAAGCTAATCTATGAGCTTTGTATAATTTACCATCGACCTTAACTAAATTATAACCACTGCTATGCGTATATCCAACAACGTCACCAATACATAAGTTACCTCGACTTGATATACTTGTAAGTAGTCCACTTGACTTGTCATAACTAATAATTTCTCGTAATCTACGGTAGCTTACTTTAGTCATGCGTCACCTCATAAACTACGTTGTCGGTCTTGTTGTATTCAATGGCTTCTAAGCGTATTTTAAAGTCCTCAATACCTTCCTTAGCAGCTTCAAGGGTTTTATAACTATGCCAGCTATCGCTTTCCCACGGCCCACCAATGAAAGAATTAGGGCGCGCCCTAAAATTAGGTGTCGACCAATGATCTGGAACAATTATTTTAAAGACTTGTAAATGGAAATCGAACTCGCCATTAAGGACACTCTTTCTTTTAACTATTCTGTATTTAGTCATCGTCCTTGACCTCCACTGGATCGTCAAACTCGACATTAGCTATAATATAATCTACGGCCAATTCGGTTGCCTCATCTTCATTGTCAGCATCTACGATTACCTCGCTCCCGCCAAACCCGCGCCAAGTCACTGTATATTTAGTCATCTAATTTAATACCCTTCTTTTTAAATACGCGATTAGCAGCCTTTGTTATAAGCTCACTAACAATTGCCTTGCCAGTTTTACCACCCTTATCTTTATCAAGGGCGACTAGTTCTTCTAGGTTGTTTGCTGCTTCTTTTGTCATTCTTACTTGTTTATCTGTCATATTAACCTCTGTTTAATTACACCTTCACTATATATAATAGATTACAACGTGTCAACAGAAAGTTATCAACACGTCAACTAATAGTATTTGACATTGGTGTTTGGTTTTGTTAGTTTGAATTATCAAATACAAAGAGGAAAACAAAATGACCAAAACAATTAAAGTAAAATCAACAGACGGTATCAAATTTAGCGCTCATGTTATTGTTAATTCTAACGGCGAATTTTGGGTAACAGCTTATAAAAATTTTGTTGCAATTGCTGATAACGCTAAAATGTTCGACACATTGAGAAGCGCAAAGGATGCTCTATTAAACGCTCCTACAGGTTCAGAAATTAAAGTTCTTAAGTTCGTATAAAGTATAGTTTAACACTAACAACGGAGATCAAAATGCATCATGAGGTTAACGGCCTTTAAGAATTGTAACATTAGTTCTTACAGTGCGGATATAAAGCCAATAGACAAGAAAGCCAGATACAGTCGGCACTTGGGTGGAAATTCCGCATCAGTAAGCATTAAACGGGGGTAGCTCATTGGTAGAGCAATTGCTAGATAAGCAATAGGTAGTCCATCGCGATGGTTAGGGTTCGATTCCCGCCCCCCGCATCAGTAAGCATTAACAGAAAGAGGAAATCATGATAATAATTAAAGACGATGGTGATAACGTATTCACCCTAACAGACAGCGTAAAGAAAATATGTATCTGGGTTGATAGTTCGGTATTGGTAAAGCATCAATGTGATTATCCTTGGTATATTCAGATAGTTGACGATAGAACAGTTTATATTTTTACTACGGGAGATTGAAGTGAGAGATTATATTAAAGACATTACAGGGTTTGGTTGCATTGGGTTTATGGTAACGGTTATGATTGTAGTTCTATGATAGGACATATCCACCCAATCGGATTTTATGCGGATGGTGACGGGCTTTGCTTGGCAAGCGAAGGGTATTTTAAGATACGCTCACAGCCTAGATCTAATAATTATGAACCAGTGTGGTTTAAATTGGTTGGAGAGCGTCTAGACGGTGTTTTAATTGAAGATGAAACACTACAGGGGTTTATACGTGGTTACAGGATATCAGATTATCATATTCAGAACGTGTGGAATGAGGCTTGTAATCATCCTATAACTGAAAATGAATATTGTAAATTAAAAGAGGAAATAACGTGACCAAAAAAGAAACTAAAAAAACAGGCTTGGAGTTATTGCGTGAACCGTTCGAGGCTCATCATATATCTAAGTTGCCAAAACCAACAAGAGCGCAGACTGACAAAGTTAAAGCTAATTTTAAAGAAGGTATGCGTTGCGGTGTTTGTGGTGGTTGGCATCATAAGGATGTTATTCATCTTGATTATGTCGGTCATGCTGCATTAACTGACCGGTTGCTAGACTGTGACATTAACTGGTCTTGGAAACCAATGGCTAACGATACCGTAGGGCTTCCAGCTATGGACACAATTAACGGTCTGTGGATTGAATTAACGGTCTGTGGACAAACTAGGCTAGGCTATGGCTCACCAGATGGAAAGACGGGCGGCAATGCTATTAAAGAATGTATCGGCGATGCTTTGCGTAACGCTGCCATGAGATTCGGAGCGGCTCTTGATCTATGGCATAAAGGCGATTTACATATTGACGAACCAGAGGCGCAGCAATCCAAGCCCGTAGATAAACCAAAACAGTTTAAACAAAGCGCAAAGCTTGATGAAATTGACGCCAATCTTCTAGACATTGATAACATAAAATATTTTAACGGGTATGTAGCCGAACTCGTAAAGTTAAAACCAACCTATACAGACAGTGAATACTTATCCATTAAAGGCAAGTTGAGTGACAAAAATAAACAATTAACCGAGGCTTTAAATGAATAGTAATGTCCTAACCCACTTAAACAACATGTTAGATATAGTCGTTAGCCAAAAACCTATAAACTACGCTCACATGAAGGAGAATATCAATGTGAAGAGGGGCGGTTGGGACGATGAAACTATTAAGGCAGTTGATAAAAGGCTTAGTGAGTTTGAAGAAGTTAACCCAAAGTTTAGGAGGGGAAAATGAAAGAAGCGCAAGATATAATTAAAAACGGTGACAGCCATACTAATGGCGGGTTCAACTGTAGGGTAAGCGGTGGTGATAGTTCTGAAAATCTACAGGGAGCAAGAGGGGAAATATATTCCCGACGGTTCGCAGGATGGGAATTAGCAGACGGAATGATTATGGAAGGTAAAATATTCTCCATAATGTTCCCTACGATATTTAATGAAAGTCCTACATGGCAAAAGGCTAGAGTTCAGAAGGATGGTGATGCTTGGTGTTGCGTTGGTTACACGTTTGAAAACCTACAAGAGAGCGATAATTACGCCTTTGGAGATACCCGAAGTGAAGCTATTGAAAATTATGGAAACCTTATGAAAAAACGAAACAAAGATAGCGGTTTTGTTCCTAACACAACTCCTTGGAGAAACTGAAATATTGAGCCGCCAAGAATTTACTAGGCTAACCAAAGCAAAAGCAATGCTCGCATGTAAAGGCAAGTGCGTTCATTGCCAAGAAAAGCTAATCAAGGTTGAATATGATCATCGACTATCAGACGCAATATGTAAGAAACACGGCATTAAGTCAAATGACATATCGAATTGTGATCCGTTGTGTCGTAGCTGCCATAAAAAAAAGACGCGCGATGATATGTTTGAAATCGCAAAGGTTAACAGACAAGATAAACGATATGGAGAGCGACGGACAGGGAGGGCTAAGGCCAGTCTTCCCACTGGACGTAAGATTCAATCAGCGGGTTTTCAGAAGAAGCCTGGTAATTATAATAGTTGGAAAAGGAAATTTGAATAATGACAAAGTCAAAGAAACCACAAACCGAACCATCCACCCCAGCACAAGCAGTTGAGGCCATGGCTAAAGTACGTGAAACGATTTCAGATAGATGCAGTTCACCAAAGGCGGATAAGTATACTAAGAACTTGAAGCCTGTTAAAACTGGTGGCAAGATTGTGCTGAAAAATAAGCCAGAGTTAACAAAAGATCCTACATACGATGAGCAAGCATTACGCATTGCAAGTCTTGAACAGGACTCGCTTAGGCATACAAAGACCATCGAACTGGCAGAAGGTGATCGTGTCGCTTTGGTGGGTAAAGTGGGTAAAATTAAAAAGGCACTCGCTACTGCTGAGGATTTGATTGCTAAAAGAGATACCGAAATAAAGAATCTAGTAGCGGAGAATGATATTAACTTTAAACGACTTAATGCCGTGCTTGATAGACATGAAGAAGATGAGGAGGAAAAGAACGACATGAACACCGACCATAACAATCTATGTAAAAAACATATAATTCTTAAATCCAAATTTCAATATATGTTCGTGTATGCCATTATAGTAACAGTGGTGGTAGCCATTTCTATTGTTGCTAATGTAGTTCATTTGGAGGGGTTGTTATGAGCAGTATAGCAAACGATCCTATAAATTGTACTAGGATAGCTGACCCAGATCAAGCCCCAGAACATTATGGTCTAACAAAAAGGGAATACTTCGCAGGACTGGCTATACAAGGTAATATGGCATGGTTTGAAAGTCGTGACGTAGAAGACTTGGAAGGAATGGCGCATGATTGCGTACTATTCGCAGATTATTTAATCAAAGAACTAGAGAAGGAAAAGAAATAATATGGCAGGCTCAGTAAACCGCGTTATCCTAGTTGGGAATTTAGGCGCAGACCCAGAAATAAAACACACGCAGGACGGCCGTCCAATAGCCAATCTACGCATTGCAACATCGTCAAGCTGGAAAGATAAAAATACAGGCGAACGTAAAGAAAAGACGGAATGGCATCGGATTGTTATATTCAGTGAAGGGCTTTGCAGAATTGCAGAACAATATTTACGTAAAGGCTCAACGGTTTATATCGAAGGGTCGCTCCAAACGAGGAAATGGCAGAATGCTAAGGGTGATGATCAATATACGACCGAAATTGTTTTACAGGGCTTTAATTGCTCACTTACGATGCTAGGCTCTAAACCAGATAGTCAAACGCCAGTGAATAACCAACAGGCCGATCCGTATACTGAAAATTATGCAGATCCGAATTTGAATGATTCTCCTTTTTGATATTCATGCCCCACTCCTTTCAAACCATCGTTAATACGGTGTCGTATGCTACGGTAGCAGTAAGTCGCGTTAAGACTAAAGATTGAATGGGCAACTTAAACCGTCGGGGCGTGCTTGTTGGTGGTCTAACACCTTAAGACAAGCATCGATTACACGGTAATTCAATCAGCTATCATTAATTTAACAAAGGAGAATGTAATGGACTATTTAATAGGGATGATGTTAGGGGCGCTGTTGTTCTGGATATTATGGAGATTACAGGTAGTATTGGAGAACCAAGTCGAGATAAACAAATCTATAATCGAGCTAAGGAAGGTTATTAAAAATGGGTGAAGTTATAAACATGAACGAAAGTAAGCAGGAAATCATAAACTTGCTAGAACAACTGGAATTATTAGTTAATGAAAACTCATTACAGGCTATCGCAGTTTGCTATATTGAAACAGACGGGAACGTTAACTACACTTGGACAACACCAAAAAACACTATTAAAATGATTGGTGGGCTAGAAGTATTAAAGCAAGTCATGAGTGAAACGTTAATACGGGATTGAATCTTGATTAACATCATATATATGTTATAATAGCTTAACAGTATCCGAAAACACGTTTATTAATGTGCTTCTTTTCGGGTCTTAAATTTAACAGTTTAGGATTGGGAATGCTCGATCGCTGTTAATTATTAGCCTCGTACCCAACTAAATGGCATTACAGGCAACAAATACCTAGTCTTGTTTCCCTCATACTAGGTCAACCCGTCAAGTCTTACTCCTCTTTGATTTGGCGGGTTTTTAATCCCCTTGTGACTGTCCAAAGGTTGCAGAAAATCCCAACCCTCTGTAGTAGAGTGCGTAGCGTAATAGATTGAGAAATCAATCGACTTTAACAAGGTTGGGAATTTGGTTTATTTCCAGCATTTAATACGTTGCCCATACAAATTATGAGTTAGCAATTGCGTTACACTATCATTATTTAATACATCTATTTGATCACCGCTAAATATAATAGGTTTAAACGCACCGCAATCATCACTTAGACCACTCGTCGCGCAACTTGTTAGCCCGATCGCTAGGAGACATACGCCTAATAGTTTGATCATTTTGAACGCCCTCCTTTAAATTGTGTAGTTTCTTTTTAGTCTGCTTTAGTTGCTCTTTAGTTCGACCGTATGCAACAGCCTTTAATAAAATAACGCCCACGATAGAAATAAAAGTTAGTGCCGTAGCTAAATATCTACCGAACTTTGAACCGATTAGCCAAGCGATAACACTCATAATTTTTTACCCATTGGCGAGGCTGTA
>NVWB01000171.1 GCA_002733575.1 Blastopirellula sp.
CTTCCGCCACTTTGCTGGATGTAGCGTTCAATCATTTTCTACGTGGTCGAGACAGTGGCTACGAAGGTGATCAAGTTTACTTCCAAGGGCACGCATCACCCGGTGTTTATGCTCGTGCGTTTGTTGAAGGTCGACTTTCAGAAACCCACCTGAGAAACTTTCGCCGTGAACTGCAAGACGAGCCAGGTTTATCCTCGTATCCGCATCCGCATCTGATGCCTGACTTCTGGGAATTCCCGACCGTTTCGATGGGACTGGGGCCGATTTGTTCGATCTACCAAGCACGTTTCAATCGCTACATGCAAGACCGGGGCCTGAAAGACACCAGCCAAACGAAAGTCTGGGCCTTCATAGGTGACGGAGAATGTGATGAGCCAGAAACCTTGGGCGCCATTAGTCTGGCATCACGAGAACAGCTTGATAACTTGGTTTGGGTGATTAACTGTAATTTGCAACGCCTCGATGGTCCGGTTCGTGGCAACGGCAAGATCATTCAAGAACTCGAAGCCGTGTTCCGTGGTGCTGGCTGGAATGTGATTAAAGTCATCTGGGGAAGCGATTGGGATCCATTGCTCGATGCAGACAAGTCTGGCTTACTGCTAAAACGAATGGAAGAAGTTGTTGATGGCCAGTATCAAAAATATGTAGTCATGCCTGGCTCTTACATCCGAGAACACTTCTTCGGCAAGTATCCAGAACTGCTCGAACTAGTGAAAAACTACTCGGACGAACGCCTCCAAAAAATGGTTCGTGGAGGCCACGATCCTGAAAAAGTTTACACGGCTTATCAAGCTGCTACGCAAAACAACGGCAAACCGAGTGTAATCCTTGCCAAAACCATCAAAGGCTATGGGCTAGGTGAAGCGGGTGAAGGTCGTAATGTTAGCCATAACCAAAAGAAATTGAACGAAGACGAACTACGCGAATTCCGCTCAAGGTTCAGTATTCCGATTTCAGATGAAGATGTGGCAAAAGCACCATTCTACAAACCACCAGAAGATAGTGCCGAGATGGCCTATCTGAGAGAACGGCGTGAGTCACTCGGGGGCTTTATGCCTTCTCGACCTACGACTTGCCCTGTTTCAGAAGTTCCTGGAATCGATCAATTCCAAGAATTCCTCAAAGGCAGCGATGGCAAAGCGATGTCGACCACCATGGCATTTGTGCGGTTGCTCTCGAAATTAGTACGAGACAAAAATATCGGTAAGAATATCGTGCCGATTGTGCCAGACGAATCGCGCACCTTTGGTATGGAAGGCATGTTCCGTCAAATTGGCATCTATGCTCATGCAGGTCAACTGTATGAACCAGTCGACTCTGATCAGCACATGTACTACAAAGAGGCCAAAGATGGTCAGATATTAGAAGAGGGCATCACCGAAGCTGGTTCGATGTCTTCGTTTATCGCAGCGGGCAATGCCTACTGCCAGCATGGAATTAACATGATTCCATTCTTCATCTACTACTCAATGTTTGGCTTCCAACGCATTGGTGACTCGATTTGGGCCGCAGCCGATACCAAGGCCAAAGGGTTCATGATCGGTGGAACTGCCGGTCGTACCACGCTCAACGGCGAAGGATTACAGCATCAAGATGGGCACAGCCTGCTTAACGCCATTGCTTATCCAACCGTGAAGTCGTATGACCCGGCATTTGCTTATGAAATGGCCATCTTGGTCCTTCATGGTATGCAAAAGATGTATGTCGAAGGCGAAACGAACATCTATTACATTACTGCCGAAAATGAAACCTACGAAATGCCACCAATGCCGGAAGGCGTTGAAGAAGGTATTGTTCGTGGGCTTTATAAATTCAAATCGATAGAAGCAACAAAATCAAAACAGCGTGTGCAACTGTTTGGAAGTGGGGCCATCTTACGATCGGTACTCACCGCTCAGGAAATTCTGGCTGAGAAATACAACATTTCCAGCGATGTTTGGAGCGTAACCAGTTACACCGAACTTCGTCGTGATGCTCAATCTTGCGAACGGTGGAATATGTTCCATCCTTTAGAAACACCGAAGAAATCTTACTTAGAGAAAGTTCTCGAAGGTGCCGAAGGGCCATTCATCGCGTCTTCTGATTATGTACGTGCTTTGGCTGAACAAGTTCAGCCGTACTTGCCAGGCAACATGTTTGTGTTGGGAACCGATGGCATGGGCCGAAGTGAATCTCGCGAAGCCTTGCGACGCCACTTTGAAGTCGATGCAGAATCAGTGGTTATTGCAACGCTCTACCAACTGAGCCGTGAAGGCAAAGTTGAGCCCAAGGTTGTAGCCCAAGCAATCAAAGATTTGGATTATAACCCTGAAAAGATTGATCCTTACTTTGCATAAACCTTGTCGCAAGCAAGTAAAAACAACTCCCACGTAAATCCACAACTGAATAGATAAATAATAAACGGCCAGATAGAGCCGACAAAGGTAATCCACCTATGGCAATCGAAGTAAAAATGCCTGACTTGGGCGACGGAATTGAATCTGCTGACGTCATGTCTCTTTTCGTATCGGTTGGAGACACGGTTGAAAAAGACCAAGATTTGATCGAAATCGAAACGGACAAAGCAACAACAGAAATCCAAGCCTCGGCTGCTGGAACCATCACAAAGATCTCCGTTGCTGTTGGAGATACCGTAGCGATTGGTGCTGTTATCGTAGAACTTGAGGCTTCTGACGCTGCTGCTCAAGCGGCTCCTGCTGCTGTAGAACCACCGGTTGTTGCAGAGCCCACTGTTCCACCCGCAGAACCTGAACCACCCAAAGTGGAAGCGGCTCCTGTAGTTCCTGCACCAACACCTGTTGCGGCACCTAAACCAGTGGTGGTGGAAACTCCACCAGTTAAGACCGAGGAACCCTTGGTTGCAGCGGTTTCAGTACCGGTTGCTGAATCAACCGGAGACTTTGTTCACGCCGATATCGATAGCGTTCCAGCAGGCCCTACCATTCGCCGGTTTGCCAGAGAAGTTGGAATTGATTTACGTCGAGTCGCAGGCACAGGCTCCAATGGTCGAGTCACGCGTGAAGATGTACTGCGAACCGTCCGAGAGCATGGTCAATCTTCTAGTGCAAATGAGACAACTGCTCCCGCTGTAAAAGCTCCAGCAGCACCGGCCACAACGAAATCAGCAAAGCCTGCGGTAGGTGAACCGGGGCAAGATAAGTTTGGACCGATTCGCGTTCAAAAAATGCCGAAAATCCGTCAGACCATTGCCAAGCACATGTCAAAATCGTGGACTACAGCTCCACGTGTCACCAACTTTGATGATGCCGATGTCACTGCATTAGAAGAGCTACGACAGCAAAGCAAGGCCGATTACGCAGCAGTGGGTGTCAAACTAACTTCGATGCCATTTTTGATCAAAGCGGTTGCTTTATCTCTGGAAGCTCACCCTGATCTCAATGCCACAATTGACGTTGAGAAAAAAGAAATCGTCTATAAAGATTATGTCAACGTCGGCATCGCTGTTGATTCGGAACGTGGTTTGGTCGTGCCTAACTTTCGAAACACGAATGAGATGAGCATTCCTGACATTGCTCGTACATTACAACAAGTGGCTGCTGATGTTCGTAGTAACAACTTCAGCATGGATCAACTACAAGGCGGCACATTTACGATCAGCAACCTAGGTGCCATTGGCGGAACCTACTCGACGCCGATCATCAATGTGCCTGAAGTGGCCATTTTATTGGTGGGTCGATCTCGCATGATGCCCGTGGTAGTCGATGGCGAAATCGTACCACGCTTGATGATGCCGATGAGCTTATCGTACGATCATCGCATGGTCGACGGGGCAGCAGCCGCTCGTTTCTTAAATGAAATCATTGGCTACTTAGAAGCACCAAGTCGCCTGTTGATGGCTCCTTGAGTGTTGAACAAAATTGAATTATAAAAAAAGCCGTGTTGAATTCAACACGGCTTTTTCTATTGTGATGTGCAAAAGAATTAGTCTTGCCAAACTATTGAGTCACTTGGCAAGACTCGCATCCACTCCATGGCATTCCACATCAGTTTTTCAAACGCTGGTTCTTTGAAATCGCTGACGTGCCCTAGGGAAGTGTAGAACACTTTGCTTTTGCCGAATGTGTTGACCCAAGCGACTGGTTCGGCTTCTTCACCTTTAATTGTACCCATCAATAACGGCGTGGCAGATTTGGCGAGCGGTTTGGCTTGATAGAGTGAACCGCCGGAAGTGTAGTTAAAGTCAACACCTTCTAGAATGGGATGATTGGCTTTTGAGTCAATTACCGTTATTGCTGGCAAGATCGTGTTTTTATAGTGGCCTCGGTAGTTGCCTCCCAGCACTTCTGGATCAAAGAACTCCCACTCCTCGTGCCCTGCTGGTCCTTTGCCACGGGCAAAAAATGCGTGGCTGGAAGTACGAATTGCCAATAGTGGTTTGCCTGCATCTAAGTAGTCTCGGATTGCCTGTAATTGATCTTTGGGCAACGCTTGTCGACGGGCACTCAGCACTAGCACATCGGCATTTTTCAGTGCTTTAACAAGCCCTGGAATGGTATGTTTTTCAGCATCGCCAATTACCACGGTGAGGTCGAACCCTCGTTGTGTAGTCCAAATCTTCTTTGCCAATGCAGGCAAGGTTTCCCAGGTTTCGTATTCTGGTTCAGCAATAGCCACTACTACTTTGGTAGGCACATCCCATTTGAATGCAAATGGTTTTCCGCCGATGACTTGATCACTGGTAATCGTCGGGGCTACATACTTTTCGATATGCTCAACAATTAAATCGGTGCCTCGATAATGCGAGGCATACGGCTTGCGGGCCGGATTGTACATGGTGTCGGTCATGTCTCGCATTAACACAACATTGCGTCCATTTTTGGCCATTTGACGTAAGCCAAACGGTCTTCCTAAAACGCACATGTTGGTGTGAACGCCGACTAACACCACGTTTTTAATTCCACGCTGCTCCATGGCGTTCCAGATTTCATTGCCGTTATCGCTGATGATATCTCGTTTGGAATCAATTGTGATGGTGGCAATCTGGCGTTTCCAAGGGCTTCTAGGATTTCTGTCGAGTGAAGTTAAGTGCTTGGCCCATTTCTCGTGCAGTACCAAGTCGTCATCTTCGCCCCCATCCGATTGATCGATAGGGTAAAGGTTCATTTCTTCGCCAGGAATTTCATTACACCACTGATTGATATCGCCAGGAAGGTTTGCCGCTTTTGATGCCGCCATGGCCCTTTTGCGGGCCGGATGATCTTTGTAGAAATCCATGCAGCTACTGGGGGCATGCACCACAAATGCTCCACGATCTCGCATCGCGGCCACCACTTGATTCATGCGAGGGGCAATTTCGCCAACTCGCATTGTGGCATTCAAACAGTGGTGATAATCCCACATATCACATACGACCACCGCAGTTTCCTCGGGGTTCCATTTTTCAGAACTCTGAATTTGCTTCCAACTGTTTTTCGATCCATCAACATTGGTAAGTGATCGAAGATTTAATTCAAAAGGTTCAGCCGCTATTGTGTCTGACGCTATCGTCAACAACAGAGAGAATGCAAAAACTAGGGACAGATGTTTGATTGTTTGAAACGCAGAGGAAAAGATAGACATGGTTCAAAACTCGGCTTTGAGAGTAAGTGAGTAGGACAGAGCTTAGAGGCAATCAAGGTAGGGTTTGTTTATTAGAACCGACCGGAAGTGGATAATCCAGTCGGTTCTAAAATTTCTTCGCATTAAGGCACGGTATTGCTTGTGCCGTTTAAATCATTTAACGCCCGGTTGGTGACGCGAACACGATACTTGCCCTTAGAGTTAAATCCCTCTTGATACTTCATTCCCTCCTTCATTCCCTCCTCCATTTGCTTAATCACAGGCTGGGCATGTTCGTCGATTAGAGTCTTTTTTCGCTTGAGATTATTAGATCTGAATGAGGCAAATAGAAACCGGGCTTTGCTCTAATCTAGCGAAGTAGTCGAACTTTCTTGTGTAGTTGGAGCATCTCGTTCAGGGCTGCCGCGCACGATCATTCCCAAGGAAATCATCGCAAGCATACACAGCACAATAATGCGAAAGGTTTTGGGGTCGATCTTGTCTGAAATCCAGACGCCCAGTTTCCCGCCTGCGAAACAGAATGGAATTGCGATAAAACTGAGCCAAAGCACTTGAGAGTTTACGAGCCCTAGGGCTGTCATGCCTACGACTTTGGTGGCGGTGATAATCAATAGAAACAGGGCCACAAATGCTTTGAATTGCTTGGGGTTCCACGACTGACGCGTGGCAAAAGCAACAATCGGAGGGCCGCCGATACTGAGTGCGCCGGAAAGAATTCCGCTGCAAGCCCCGGCGATGATGGACCAGAGCCGAATGTTTTTCATCTCTTTCAGCTCACTTTTGCGATGAAATAATCCTTCCACCGCAATGAACAAAATCGCGATACCTGTGGCTCTAATCAATAAATCAGCAGGGACCATTTTCAATGCCAATAGCCCCAGCGGCAAGGTGCAGACCGCAGCTATTGTGCTTGAAACGAACGAGTTGGAATCCAAACCCTTTCGATAGATCCAAGCAGCATAGGCCGAGGGAATCAACGACGCAATTGAAACAATCACATTGGCATCACGAATACCGACCATCATTGGCAAGACCGTCATCGCCACCATAGCAAACCCAAAGCCCATTGAGCTTTGGGTCAATGATGAAAAAGTAATGATC
The DNA here is from genome assembly GCA_002733575.1 of Blastopirellula sp. GTDB lineage: Bacteria > Planctomycetota > Planctomycetia > Pirellulales > Pirellulaceae. The sequence continues at coordinate 6,682 of NVWB01000171.1, forward strand.
AGAACGAAACTGATAATCAGAAGTAAGTCGAGTTCCATTTACTCTGGCAACTCCTGATCCCGTGTTTCTGGTGCAAAAATCAACACGGCGGCACCTGCCACGTAATCGATGGTCGAGGCCAACAATCGGGCCCCATTGAAACAGACTCCCGAACCAGTTCCACACAGCCGGGTTGGATACAACTCAGGGAAATAGACCGCATAACCCGCATGCATTCCCAGCGTGAAGAACCAGATGATGGGAAGCATAATCATAATCACAGTGATGTCCTGGAATTGCGGCAAAAACCCGAAGCAGAAAAATGAGATAAAGAAGGCCTCTACATAGTATATCAGATAGGCTTCTATTCTTCCTAGCCGTTGTGATATCGGGCCAAAACAACCCAGTCATATACGACCGCCGGTGGTTGTCAAAAACATGCCCAACATTTCCCAGAGTTTCAATTAATGGGTATTCGCGTCTAAAACTAAATCACGAGTTTTTGCATCAAGATTCGAGTGAGCCTGAGAAGCCTGCTCGATCTCATTTGCTTCGACCGCGTTCAAGAGGATAATCTTTGCGTGGATATGAACTTGTCAGAAGCACATTTGCACTTCGTTCTCGCTTACCGGTGTGTTGAGATTACGGAAATACAGTTCGTGCTTTTCGTGGTAAAAAACTTCGTAAAATGACTGCTCACCAGCCGACTTTGAAGTGAAAAAGAACGTGTATCATCGTCGACGATTCCGGCGTGGCAGTGCTGCAAGTTCAAACGTATTTGGTGTCGTCTGATGTTAAAATGTTCGGTCAAGAGACTTAAAGGGAGATTCTCCGCTATTAAATCAAGGCTTTTGTGGAATCCCTAGCCAAAAACGGACATTTTAGGTTATGATCAAATAATCACCTGTGCCAAAGCATCTATGTGTAAGACGTTGCTAAATCTCTAGTTAAGTAGATTTCGCGTCATTCCCGCCTTTAATCCTCGACGACCAATACGATCCATGAATCGACCATTCATCAATATACTGACACCAATTCCTGTCTTTATTGTATTGCTTTTGGGTTGCATATTTGGCCTATTTGCAAGCGATAGTCTGGCCGCCGAGCCCAAAACAAACAAGGCTCAATTTCATCCTAAACAAGCTGAGTTCGATTCTAAAATCCAGCCCTTGCTGCAAAAATATTGTGATCGTTGTCACAACGAAAAAAAAGCGGAAGGCAAGATGGACATGTCGTTATTAAAACATGCCGCGACCTTTCGCACCGAAGGTAAGTCTTGGAAAAAGGTGATCGAGAAACTGGTCGATGAAGAAATGCCGACCGAAGATCCGCAGCCTTCGACGGAAGAACGTCAACTTCTCATTGACTGGCTGAACGCTGCCACCGCGATTGATTACTCCAAAGTTAAACACGCAGGCCACGTTACGATTCCGCGATTAACGCGCGAAGAATACAATAACACCATGCGTGATCTGTTGGGCGTTGATTTGAAACCTGGCAAAGGGTTCTCGCCTGATGGCGAAGGCGGAAGCGGTTTCAATAACGACCGTGACGCACTCTTCATCTCAACCAACTTGATGGAAAAATACTTTGCCGCAGCCACCGAAGCATTAGATCAACTGATTGCAGCGGACGACCCGGTGACGCTTCGTATGGAAGCGGAAAAAATGTTCATGACCGAACGTAACTCTCCGCCGACGCCGTGGGGTTATGTTTTGAATCGTGGACAGATGAGTTTGTACGACACCATCGAAATTCCCCACAACGGCATGTACCAAATTAAAGTTCGCAGTTGGGGCAACAATGGACCACAAGGTGGAAGACTTCGCATTGATGACGAAATCAAAGGCGACTTTGGCGTCAACACCGAACCAAGTGAAGTCATTTTCAATGCGTATATTACCGCCGGCACCAGACAAATAGTATGGAACATCGAAGGCAGTAACGCCAAACTGGCTCCGAAACTAACCAAGGATATGATCGAGCCTTCTGCTAAAACCGAAAAACAATCCAAAAAAAGTTCTGCCAGTTATGGAAAGTTGGTCAACGAGAATTCCCCAAAAAATAAACCACAACTTACTATTGAGAATTCTTCAAAAGCAATCCAGTCCCAAATCAATAAAATCAATAGTTCCTGGAACAGTATGCAGCGGCCTTATGAATGGATCAAGGCACATACGCCCCAAGGAAATCGTTCAGAACTCATCCGCTTTACTAGCTATATTAAAGATCGAGTCAAGCCGTACAACGAAGCAAAGCTTGAACTGGCCAAACTGCTAGAGACGACGCCTGAAGCAATTCACGAAATGCTGCGTGAACAAAACCCTGATAAAGTAGCCGCCAATGAGCAGATTCTGGCAGCAGTGAACGAGACCCTTAATAACGAAGCCAAACCAGCTAGTAAAGACACAAAGAATGCCGACCCCAATTCATTCGATTATCGCGCAGGCGGCAGAGGGCTGGCCATTGATTGGTTTGAAATCTCTGGCCCCATTACGCCCGCTGGTAGTTCTGAAACACCTGTTGTGTTTTTCGTGGAACCACGCAAAGGGATCACTGAAAATCAAGCCGCTACGCAAATCTTGCAACGCTTCGCCAGTCGCGCGTTTCGTCGGCCGGTGACCTCTGATGAACTGACTGGCTACATGCAATTGTTTCAGCGAGGCCACCAGCGTGGCGATTCGTTTAAGCAATCGATCAAACTGGCTTTGTCGGCGATCTTAGTTTCGCCCAACTTTTTATTCAGGGTGGAACTCGGTCCACTGCCAGAAGATGAGTTCGAACTGAACGATTATCAACTCGCATCACGCCTCTCTTATTTCCTGTGGATGTCGATGCCTGATGAGGAACTTTCAGAGTTAGCCGCTAAGAATCAACTCTCGAAACCCAAAGTATTAGAACGGCAAGTGGTCCGCATGTTGAAAGACCCTAAGGCGGCCGCTTTCACTCGCCAGTTTGCCAGCCACTGGCTCGGCATTGGTGCTTTAGGGCAAACCGTTGGCCCTGATCCAAAAAAGTTCAAAGAGTTCACGCCAGAATTACAAGAAGCGGCTCTCGAAGAAACCTATCTGTTCTTTGATACCGTGGTACGAGACAATCGTTCGCTGCTGGAACTTATCGACTCGAAACAAACCTATCTCAATCGAGAATTGGCCGAGTTTTACGGCATCAAAGGAGTCGACAGCGACGAATTACAATTGGTCGATATTCAAGACCCTAACCGTGGCGGATTGCTGGGAATGTCGAGTGTATTGACTTCCACTTCGTTGCCACTTAGAACCAGCCCGGTGATTCGTGGCAAATGGGTACTTGAGACCTTATTGGGCGAAGAAGTTCCTCCGCCTGACCCCAATGCTGGCGAACTTCCGAAAAACGCGGCGGATCGTAAAGGGCAAACCTTACGAGAAGTGTTTGAACTGCATCGTTCGGCCCCTCAATGTGCGGCCTGTCATCAAGCGATGGACCCTATCGGATTTGGGCTAGAGAATTTTGATGCAATTGGTCGATTTAGAACCAAACAGGGTGGCCAACCGATTGATAGCGTTGGTGTTTTGCCTGATGGTACAAAATTTGAAGGCCCTGCTGAACTCAAACAAATTATCCTAACCCGCAAAGACGACTTTGCCCGCAATTTCTCGCATCGCATGCTTGCTTTTGCATTAGGTCGCCAATTGCAGTATTATGATACCTCAGTCGTAGATTCGCTAACGGCTGATTTAATTAAAAATGATTATCGCCCGTTGCCGCTGATTATGGCCACGGTCAAAAGTTATCCATTCCAAACACAACACGCCCGTTCCATTCTGGAGGAAGTTCATGAGTAGTCGCTGGCAAATTTCTCGACGTAGGATGCTTCAAGGAGTAGGGGCCGCTTTGGCTCTGCCGATGCTCGATGTCATGGGGCCAACTTCGGCCAAAGCCGCAGCCGCTGCTGGCAAACCGCCGGTACGCTTGGCCTGCATGTTCCACCCGAACGGCGTTTATCCCAAAGCTTGGGAATGTAAAGGGACCGATACGGACTTTGAGCTCTCCGAAATTCTGCAACCACTTAGTTCTGTCAAAGATGATATCGTGGTGATGTCGAACTTAGAGAACACCACAGGCGGTGGTCATGTGGGCGCTACGGCGGGTTTCTTGACAGGCGTCAATATGAACAACCGCAAGGTGGCCACTTCGCTTGATCAATTAGTGGCACAGCGCGTAGGGCACAATACCCGTTTGGCTTCGATTGAACTAGGAACCGAACCACCACGCCAAGGTGGCGCAAGCGGCAATCCAATTTCGTATGCGAATACCGTCTCTTGGAGTTCACCCACTACACGGGTTTCGCCAGAGATCAATCCGCGTGCCGCATTTGATCGTTTGTTCCGTGAGTCTGGAACCAGCAAAAAAGATGCGTTGGATCGTAAGAGCGTAATCGACCTTGTATTAAATGATGCCAAACAGTTGCAACGCAATGTGAGTAAGAATGATCGTCACAAAATCGATGAATATCTCAACGGCGTTCGCTCAGTTGAGAAACAAGTCGAGAACACGCTCAACCCGCCAGAGCGAGATTACATTCCAAGTAGTTCACCCGATGAAATGAATCGCCCGATTGCCGGCATTCCCACAGATCGCGGCGAACACGTCAAAACGATGATTGATCTGATGGTACTGGCTTTCTGGACCGATACCACGCGGGTTAGCACCTTCATGTTGGCCCATGGTTTTTCGCGTTGTAACTTTACGTTCATGGGCGTCAAAGGCGATCACCATTCGCTCTCGCATCACAAAAACACAGAAGCACTAACGACGGATTACACCAAAGTCAGTAAGTGGTACGCCAGTCAACTTTCGTACTTTGTGAATCGATTGAAAAACATCGACGAAGGTGGCACATCGCTGCTAGAAAACAGTTTGATCATGTATGGTTCTGGCTTGAAAGATGGCAACGGACATGTTCGTACCGACTTGCCGATTGTACTTGCCGGCCAAGCTGGCGGTGCTTTGAAAACTGGTCGTCGTGTGATGTGCGAAAAGAAAACACCACTGGCCAATCTGCACCTGTCAATGCTCAACCGCCTTGGTTTTGAAGACGAGAAGTTTAATACAAGTACAGGGATGATTTCGGATTTGGTTTGATACTGAATGTGGATCATCAATCGTCAGAATTAGTCTCTTCCCATTACAATATGTTTTGGGAAGAGACTATAGATTTTGGGTGCCACTGGCTTCGCCAGTGCTGAATTACTGTAAGCTCTAAAACAACTCTTCATCAAAATCGAGAGCCATATTTCAGTGATTACTGGAAATAGATTGAGTTAATCCAAGTCCATAAGCTTCGAGTTTTTTTATACCCAGACAGAAACATTGCACTTCACACTGGCGAAGCCAGTGGCACCCAGAAGACAGAAGAATTCTAATTTCCTGAAAGTGTGATGGAGTCAATTTAACGAAAGTAATCTTATCGACAACGGAACGAACATCAGTTGATCGGCAACACGATTTCATCACACATTTTGCTCTTCTCAATAAATAATCAACGGCTTATCCCATGAAACAGACCATCCTCACTGCACTGGTCGTGGCAATACTTTCCAGCACAGCACTGGCCCAATCTCCTATCAAGAATGCCGCCAATAATTGGCCGATGGCAGCCGGGCCACATGGAACTTGGGCGGCGGAATCTGATCAATCCATCCCTACAACTTGGAGCGTTTCCAACAACACCAATATCAAATGGAAAACCGCCTTACCTGAAGGCGGGCAAAGCGGCATTGCGGTTTGGGGCGACCGACTGTTTTTGACCATCAATAACCCGTTACCCATCGATACGCCACTAGAGCAAACGGTGGGCACCGACATTGTCGGCATGTGTTTGGATTCCAATACCGGCGAGATCCTTTGGACCGTTCCAATTCCAGGCACAAAAAAGATGCCTTACTCCGGCCTCTTTTCCGATAATTCATCCCCTACGCCGGTGACCGATGGCAAACATGTTTGGTTCACAAATGCTGGCGGTCGAATCTCATGTTTCAACATGCGGGGCAAGCAAATATGGACCCGTCCGTTTGAATCTCGCACACGACATAATGCCAAACAGTGCGAGCCAATTTTGATCGGCAATCAATTGCTTTACGTGTTAATGCGTGAACCAGGCGATCCACTTCGCCGTGAAATGAAAGCCAAGCCTGGCAAACGCGAAAGTGGTGCCGACTTGTGGCCCTGGACATTTGTGCGTAGCTTCGATGCATCGACCGGCGAACCGCTGTGGACCGAATCGGCCGGCACTTCAATTCACAACACTCCACGCATTGGTTACATCAATAAAAAACCCGTTGTTTTTCATGCACGGGGCGGCGGGCATAAGCCACCAGAAACGCCGTATGGTTTTAGCATGACCAGCATCGCAGGCAATCAGGCGGGCAAAACCTTGTGGAGCTACGAGTCGAAAGCTGGCGTAGCTTATGTGGTTTCGCATTTTGATGAGAACTTCGCCTACGGGTTTGACTCGGGTACACTTGTTAAGCTTGATGCGAAGACTGGCAAACTAGTGGACCAATTCCCAGTTTTTGAGAATGCCACGATCCATGCCTGGAACAAAAAACAAAATAAGTACGAGACGCATGCCGATGCCCCGTTTTCGGTAGTCACCGGCAAGTTCAAAAAAGAACCGACCAATCAAACTTCAATCTTGGCAGGCAAATACTTTTTGTTCCTCACGCACGAAGGACATTGCATTTGTCGAGTCAACACCGAAACAGGCAAGACTGAATTCCTCCAAGTACCGGCCCAAGTGGTTCGCAAACCGAACAGCCCTGATCAACAACTTTGGAATGAACACATTGCCAGCGATGGAACCAATTCACGCAACATGCCGATTGCGAATGACCGGCGATCCAAAGGCGATGGCTGGGGCCACGTAACCTCAGGGAGCCCAATTCAAGTGAATCAATACACCTACTTTCCCACGATGATCGGCATGACTTATGTGGTCGATAGCCAAGCAAAAGACTTTGATTCATCCGCACTGGTGGCCATTAACGATCTTGGACCGGCTGGTAAAACCTGGAGCCTAAGTTCCCCTAGTTTTGCCCAAGGAAAAATCTTCCACCGGGGGCTTAAACAAGTCGTTTGCATCGGTGATAATTAATCAACAGAACAAAGTGTGCTGACATCGGGTGCCACTGGCTCCGCCAGTGTGAAGTGCAATTAATCTTGAATTTGACAACTAGGAGCAACTCAACATTCCCAGATCACTGTTGCACATCGTTCTAGTTTTCAACAACGATTAGTATTGATAACCCAACGGCTGCTCAACACTGGCAAAGCCAGTGGCACACAAAAAAAATCCTTTTCCCAAAATTTCAATACCCTAGTCCAAGCGAGGAGACCTTCCATTGAAATGCCGCCTCGCTTGTCTTTGGCCTGACTTTGCCATCTTGTCACGTCTGTTCACACTGCTATTACTTCTAATCCCTCTTAGCTTCACACAAATTTCATTAGCCGAACAGCCGTATCCCAATCAACCGATTCAGCTCATTGTGCCGTTTGGGCCTGGGGGTGGAAGTGATACGTTTGCCCGAATTATTAAAGCAGCCATTGATGAACAAGAATTGCTAGATCAGCCGCTAGTGATCATTAATGCACCTGGAGCTGGTGGCACTATTGGTAGTCGGCGGGTGCGAAATGAAAAAGCTGATGGATACACAGTCCTGCTTCTCCACGATGCAATAATAACAGCAAAATACTACAAGAAGGTTCTCTATGGCCCCGAGGAGTTTGAGCCAGTTGCAGGTACAGGTCAATCAGGCATGGTCATCGCCGTGCATGTTGATTCGCCTCATGAATCGTTGACCGACCTATTAATCAAGGCTTCAGAAAATACAGACACTGTTACCTTCGCGGCCAACCTTGGGGCACCAAGTCACTTTATTGGTCTAATGATTCAAGAAGAACATGGCACGGCAAAGTTTCGATTTGTAAATAGCGGGGGAGGTGCTGATCGTTATTCAGACATAAAAGGCGGCCATATAGAAGCAACTGCTTTCTCATTAGAAGAATACTTGAGATTCAAACCCGATGGTATTAGAGCATTGGCCTATCTTGGCAAAGAGAGACATCCAGAAGTTCCGGAAATTCCGACCGCGATTGAACAAGGGATCAACGTAACAAGCAAGAATACACAATACTGGTGGATGCCCAAAGGTACACCACCAGAGCATGTACAGTTTTTTGCGAAAGTCTTAGAAAAAGCGATGCAATCTGAAAGCGTGCAAACAAAACTTAAATCAATGAAAATTGATCCGATTTACCTCTCGGGTGATGCTCTTGCTCAACACCTAAAAGATGCGGATGAAGCATACGCTGGCGTCGACCCTGGAGTAGAATCTCCGCTGCCAAATTTGCCTCTCATACTTTCACTTTTGACTCTTGTCTTTGGTCTGGCTGTAATCTATCAACGTAAACTTGGATCACATCAACAAACTGAAGACACAAATTCAATCTCCAAGAAAGACTGGGCATTGGTCGCAGTCAGCGGGCTAATGGTTGCCGCATTTGCAGTAAGCCTTATCATTTTCGAATTCCCACTTGGAATCGTCTCTACCTTGTTCTTACTTATCATGGGATTCTTGCTTTCTAGTGAGGCCCGTAAAACAAAACCAATATTTACTTCAGGACTGATAATCATTAATTCGGTAGTCTTTGGCAGCCTATTCCACTTAATTTTTATCATGCTGTTTGAACTTACTTTTTAATCATATACTCATCATTCTTTATGCAAGAACTTTTAGACGCGTTTACCTATCTGACACAACCTTATCCACTCTTCCTATTAGTGCTTGGCACAATTCTAGGAATTGTGGTCGGGGCAATGCCTGGGTTGACCGGGGCGATGTTAATTTCGCTCACGGTTCCATTGACCTTTGGCATGGAAGGCGTCGATGCGTTAATCTTGCTGGTATCGATGTACGTTGGCTCAGTCAGCGGCGGACTCATCACGGCCACTTTATTACGCATGCCTGGCACACCGGCTTCAATGATGACCACGCTCGACGGTTACCCGATGGCGCTCGCTGGAAAACCGGGAAGAGCACTAGGGCTCGGCATTTCGGCCTCGGCATTTGGAGGTATTGTCTCCTGGTTTTTCCTTTTGTTACTTGCCAAACCGATGGCAAATATCTCGACTCAACTCAGCCCCTTTGATCTCTTTGCGTTAGTAATGACAGCCTTGGTTTTAATCGCTTCGGTCTCGGGTAAATCTTTGGCAGCCGGTATCTTTGCTGGTTTACTCGGCATGTTATTCTCTGTGCCTGGCACTTCCCCCATTGGCGATATTCGCTGGACAGGCGGTTTCACTCAACTCAACGATGGCTTCAAACTTTTGCCTGTACTAATAGGACTGTATGCCATTAGTCAGATAGTGCAAGACATTCTAAAGATCGACGAAAAAGGAGAAGCAATCCCAATGAACCGCACTGGCATGTTCATGAGTCTGAAGGATTGGACCAGCCAAGGTTTCAACTTGATTCGCTCCTCACTATTGGGCACTTGGATTGGGCTGCTGCCAGGCATCGGGGCCAATATCGGTTCGGTGGTTGCCTACACTGCCGCAAAAAATAGTTCCAAAACACCAGAAGAATTCGGCAACGGTAGCGAAGAAGGCATCGTGGCATCGGAAGCCGCCAACAATGCCACAGTCGGCGGGGCGTTGATTCCGTTGATTGCACTCGGAATTCCTGGCAGTGTGATTGATGCGATTCTGCTGGGGGCGTTGATGATTCATAATGTGCAACCTGGCCCGCTGTTGTTCAAAAACAATCCGCTGGAAGTCAACGTCATGATCGCCACAGTGTTGGTGGCCAATATCGTGATGGCTCTATTCATGGTGCTGTTTGCAGGGGTCTTAGCGAAGCTCATGTATGTGCCACGCTCTATCTTATTGCCTGTGATTTTAGCCTGTTGTGTCATAGGCAGTTTTGCCTTGAGTAATCGTGGTTTTGACGTGGCAGTAATGCTAGGATTTGGGGCAATCGGCTATGTAATGCAGCGATTAAAAATCCCGCTGGCACCGTTTGTCATCGGGTTTGTTTTAGCGCCTATTGCCGAAAACAATTTAGTCGAAGGGCTTATGGCCTCTGGCGGCAGTTATCTTCCGCTAGTGACCAAACCCGTTTCATTAACCTTCCTGATCATTGCTGCCGCCTTATTAATATTGACCGTACGCAAGCATTTCAATGAAAAATAGCAAAGCGAAACGCTCTCTTCCACGAAAACAACGGATTAACACAAACTAATTTAACGGAAACTACGCATGACGACTTCGCGGCCTAATATCTTATGGTACTGTACCGATCAACAACGCTTTGACACCATTGGTGCGTTGGGAAATCCACACGTCCACACACCGGTGGTCGATCAACTGGTGGCCGATGGCGTCGCTTTCACGCATGCCTATTGCCAAAGCCCGATCTGCACGCCGAGCCGTGCCAGTTTTATGACCGGCATGTACCCTACCAAAGTTCATAACACCCGGAACGGCAACGTCACGTTTCCAGATTACCCACCGTTGATATCAAAATTGCTGGCCGATGCAGGTTACGAATGTGGACTGGTCGGCAAGTTTCATCTGCAAAGTTCAGGCCATCGAACCGAACCCCGCTGTGATGACGGTTACAGCTACTGGAAATTCAGCCACGCCCCGCGAGACGACTGGAAAACGGGGCACGACTATGCCGATTGGGTCAAAGCCAACGGTGGCAACCTTGATGAACTCCGCAACAGCGAAGACCGCGTGCCGACCGAACTGCACCAAACCACTTGGGCATCGGAGCGATCGATTGAATTCATCCAGCAGTCCCGCGATTGCCCTTGGATGTTGAGCGTCAATATCTACGATCCGCATCCGCCGTTCATTCCACCGAAATCGTATCTCGATAAATTTGATATCGAATCAATGCCAGGCCCTTATTTCCAGGAAAGCGATCTGGCACAACAGGCCAAGCTTTCCAGCGTTGATTTTCAAGGAACGGCAGAAACGCCAGAGCAGCGGAACGCCAAAGAAATTCAAGCCAAATACTATGCGATGATCGCCCAGATTGATGACCAGTTTGCTCGAATACTCAACGTGCTTGATGAAACTGGCCAGCGAGACAACACGGTCATTATCTTCACCAGCGACCATGGAGAATCACTCGGTGATCATGGGCTACTTCAAAAAGGATGTCGGTTCTACGAAGGATTGATTCGTGTGCCGCTGATCTTCTCTTGGCCTGGTCATTTTCAAACCGATGTGCAAAGCCCCGCGTTGGTGGAACTGATCGATAAAACGGCAACCATTGCAGACCTTGCCGGCATCGAACAGCCAGAACACATGCAAGGCAAAAGTTTGCTACCGATCTTAAAGGGCCAAGTCTCGCCTGACGAACACCGACCGTTTGTGCGTTGCGAATACTTTGACGCCCTTGACCCGGAATTCACCGGCGGCTCCGGCACGTTCGCCACGATGCACCGTACTCGGAAATATAAACTAAGCATCTACCACGGCCATCAACTGGGCGAACTATACGATCTTGAGAACGACCCCTGGGAATTCAACAACCTGTGGGATTCACCCAACCATCAAGCCATCAAAAACCAACTGATCTACGAAAGCTTCGATGCCCACGTACTACTGACCACCGATGTCGGCTCCGAAAGAATTGCCCCGATGTAAGTGAAAAAGTTGTCGCTTGCTGAATGCAGAACGTGTAGAATAAAAGCAGAAACCTTACTCTTTTTGGGTGCCACTGGCTTCGCCAGTGCTGAAGTTTAGTTATGTCATAAATATAATTCCCGGCTGAAACCATGATCGGTATTACTGAGAGAGCTGGAAACGAGCAGAGTTAATACGTGGCCGTATCCCTCGATATTTTCAACCACAAATATATTAATCGCACTTCACACTGGCGGAGCCAGTGGCACCCAAAATCCATTTCCAATTCTCAACTTCATATTCAATCCGACCACACTTGCAACACATAAAACATCAAGGCCATCTCATCATGAACCAACAAAATCATCCTGCATGCTTAACACCGTTCTGGCTATCTTTGGCCATGCTGTTGTGCGTTTGTTTAGCTAGTGCTTTGGTGGTCTCTCCCGTGAACGCCGATGAACCACCACCGGTGGCGATGACTTCCAAAGACATTCAAAACATGGTGAAAGAACTCTCGAACTGGGGTCGGTGGGGCAAAGAAGATCAACTTGGCACCATCAATTTAATCACGCCTGCAAAGCGGGCCGCGGCCGCTAAACTGGTCACTGAAGGGATCACCGTTTCACTAGCGCGCGATGCTGATACCGTGGTCAGCCTTGAGAACACTCGGCCTTATAAACACACCATGATTAATACCGGTGCCACGTCTGAACAATGGGGCACTGATTCAATTGAAGTTGCCCCGCATGGTTTAATGCACACGCACATGGATTCGCTTTGCCATTTTTTCTACATGGGAAAAATGTACAACGGGTTCTCCAAAGATGAAGTGACCGAAACCGGCGCTAAACGCTTAAGTATCGACAACCTGAAACAGGGGATTGTCTCGCGCGGTGTTTTGATCGATATCCCTCGCTTACGCGGCGTTGATTTCCTAAAACCGGGCGAAGCCATTTATGCGAGCGACCTAGATGCCTGGGAAAAGAAAACCGGCATCCAAGTTCAACCCGGCGATATTGTTTTAATCCGCACTGGCCGCTGGGCACGCAGGGCCAAACATGGACCTTGGAGTCCTAAAGTCGACGGCATGGCCGGCTTGCATGCTTCGTGTGCCCCGTGGTTCAAACAGCGAGACATCGCCATGCTCGGCAGTGACGCAGCCGCCGATGTGATTCCCTCAGGCATCGAAGGCGTCACACACCCCATTCACCTAATGATGCTGCACGTAATGGGCGTCCACATTCTCGACAACGCCGACTTCGGCCAACTCAGTAAAACGGCCGCTAAACTGAACCGCTGGGAGTTTATGATCACGATTGCTCCCTTGCCCATTAAAGGTGGTACGGGTTCGCCAGTGAATCCGATTGCTGTGTTTTAAGTTGATTCATCAATTGACGAGCGACTTACAAGGCAAGATAATAGAAGAATCCAATTCTTATGAACAGCCTGAACCGAAGAGAACGAGTAATGATAAACGCAATCGGCAAAGCCTTAACATTATTGTTCACAGTAACACTCATTTCACAATTTCCCTGTACGGCTTTGGCTCAAGCAAAGGACACCAACCCACCCAACATCATTCTCATGATGGCCGATGATCTCGGTTGGGGAGACACCGGGTTCAACGGCAACAAGATCATTCAAACGCCGCATCTGGACACCATGGCCCAAGCAGGGCTGAAGTTCAATCGTTTCTATTCAGCCGCCCCGGTTTGTAGCCCTACGCGTGGCAGTTGCATTACTGGTCGTCATCCGTTTCGTTACGGCATTTACTTTGCCAACACCGGGCACATGAAAGCCCCTGAAATTACGCTGGCCGAACTACTCAAGAAAAAAGGGTACCGCACGGGGCACTTCGGCAAGTGGCATCTCGGCACGTTGACCACCGAAGTCAAAGACGCCAATCGTGGCAAACCGGGCGACGACAAACATTTTTCGCCGCCGTGGAAAAACGGGTTCGATGTATGTTTTTCCACTGAGTCCAAAGTCCCCACGTGGGATCCACTCTTGTGTCCCAAGAATGAAAAAGGAAAACATTGGTGGAACGCGGTTGATAACCAAGCCGATGCCATTCCTTATGGAACCCATTACTGGAATGAAAAAGGGGAATCGATCACCGAGAACACACGCGGCGATGATTCTCGGGTCATCATGGATCGTGCGATTCCTTTTATCGAACAATGTGCCCTAGACAAAAAATCGTTCTTCACCATTATCTGGTTTCATGCTCCCCACTTGCCTGTCGTCGCCGGCCCCAAGTATGTGAAGATGTATCAAGAACACGACAGTTTCAGTCAACATTACTTCGGCTGCATCACCGCCTTGGACGAACAAGTTGGCCGCTTGCGACAAGCATTAAAAGACACAGGCGTGGCCGATAACACGCTGCTTTGTTTTTGCAGCGACAACGGCCCCGAAGGCAGCGACAAAGCCCCTGGCACTGCCGCCAATTTCCGTGGTCGCAAACGCTCTTTGTACGAAGGGGGCGTGCGTGTGCCGGCGTTAATCGAATGGCCGGCCAAGATTAAAGCGGGTAGTGTTACTGAATTCCCGGCGGTTACCAGTGACTATCTTCCCACCATTTTAGAAATCGTCGGAGCCAGTCTTACTGCCAATCGACCCATCGATGGCGTAAGCTTGGTGCCAGTTTTCTCAGGCAAAAAATATGAGCGACAGACTCCCATCGGCTTCCAAACAGGCAACATGTCGGCTTTAAGCGACAACCGCTACAAACTCTATCGCGCTGGCGGTCAAAAAAACGCCAAAGCGGTGAAAGAAAAACAAGCCAAACCAGTAACCCTCGAACTGTACGATCTTCTGGCCGATCCCGGCGAAACCAACAACATCGCTGGCAAACACCCCGAGATTGTCGCGTCAATGTTAAAACAACTAATCGCCTGGCAAGAATCATGTGCCGAGAGCGATGCCGAAAAAGATTATTAAATCATACTGCCAAAATAATTTCTAACGATCCTCCCTGAATCATGAAAGTCAATTCCATGTATCGAAAATATGGTCTCTCCCTCCTCCTGGTCACAGCCATCGCTACCAGTTCCTTTGCTCAGAAGAAGAAAGCCGACGCGAAGCCAACTCCTGATTCTAAAATCACCTACAAGAAAACCGAGCAAGGCGAACTTCAACTCCATGCGTTTCTTCCCCAAGGCGTCAAGCCGGGCGACAACCGACCTGGCATCGTGTTCTTCTTCGGCGGCGGTTGGACTGGCGGAACCCCGGCCCAGTTTTACACGCATGCCCGCTACTTGGCCGACAAAGGCATGCCTGCTTTTTGTGCTGAATACCGGGTGGCCAAGACCCACAAAACCGATCCCTTTGCCTGTGTCGAAGATGGCAAGTCGGCGGTGCGTTATGTTCGTGAACATGCAAAAGAACTAGGCGTCGACCCCAAACGCATTGTTGCCGCAGGCGGTTCAGCCGGTGGACACGTGGCCGCCACCACTGGCACCATCGTCGGCTTTGAAGTCGGCAAAACCGATATTAGTTCCCGCCCCCAAGCGATGATCCTGTTCAACCCAGTGATCGATACCGGGCCTAAAGGTTACGGCTACTCAAAATTGAAAGAACGCTACAAAGAAATCTCCCCAGTCGATCATGTGGTCAAAGGCATCCCGCCTACACTCATCTTCCATGGAACCGGCGACACGACCGTTCCGTTTGAAAACGTCGTCCGCTTCGACAAACAAATGCAAGACCTGGGCAACCAATGCAAGCTGGTTGACTTCAAAGGCGAAAAACACGGTTTCTTCAACTACGGCCGCGGAGACAACAAAGCCTACGATAAAACCATCGAAGAAATCAACGAATTCCTCGGAGCGTTGAAGTACATTGATTAAGCAATTGTGGCTCTTTAATTTTAGCCGCGGTCTAATCGAAAGGGTTTCAAGTCAAACTCAGGGTCAACTCCTCGCATGACTCTTCCTAGTGTCACTGCCGAACCGGGTGAAAGATGCAGCCCGCTGCGGTAGTGGCCAGAGGACATAAACACGTTCGTTGTACCGGGCACTTGGCCGATGTACGGGAGGCGATCTAAACTGGCAGGTCTCAGCCCGGCCCAAATGCGTTGAGGTTCTAGTTCCGCAAGACAAGGGAGTAGCGAACAAGCAAATTCGCGGAGCTCGTCAAAGGCTTCGGTTGTGGTCGATTTATCGAAACCGACTTCTTCCACGGTCGAGCCGATCAGTAAATGACCGTCTTGCCGGGGAATGATATAACGCGGGCCTTCGTTGATAGGGTACGGCAGTAAGCGTTCGCCGGTGTGATACAATAAGATTTGCCCGCGGATAGGTTCAATCTCGGGTGTTTTGATAAAGGTCTTATCGCCAATACTTTGATACAACAGGTCCGATATCTGTTGAGTCCAACTGCCGGCCGCCAAACAAAACATGCCTGCTTTGATCTCGCCTTGATTCGTCTCTAAGCTGATTGCCTGATTACCGTTTAACTTGAAACGAATGGCCTCGGTTTGTTCGGTGATCTTCACACCTCGCTTCAAACAACCGGCCGTTAAAGCTTGAAGATGGCGCGGGTTCCGCACAATGGCTTCGTCTGGCAGGAAATAGGCCGAGCGTAATTCGGTGTGAATACTTTCGGGCAATAGCTGTGGAATTTGCTGTGCCAATTGTTGGCTTGAAATTGAATCGACTTGAACTTGTTCTTCACGCCACTGATGCACCGCGCTAATCAGCGAAGCCGCTTCGCCCGGTTTACGCGCAATATAAACGCCGCCACAGCGTTCGTATTGGTTGTCGACGCCGGTATCTTCCAATAGTTGCTTGGCCCATTGTTCGTGCAGTTGATGGCTGAGTGCCCGCAGTTTCTCTTGAGGTTCGATGGCGCCTAAGATGGAAGCCGGCGGCAGCAATCCGGCTCCGGCCCAAGAGGCTTCGTGCCCTACTTGGTGCTTGTCGATGAGTTCAACGAAAACACCGTGTCCTGCTAGTTCGTAAGCAAGCGAGAGCCCTATTGCTCCTCCGCCAATAATCAGGCAGTCGTTCATTTGTTGGTCATTCAATGGATGTTCTACCTATTGGCAGGGCGTTGCGTTTGCAGGATGGTTTCTATTTGTTGAAGAAGTTGCACAGACCAAGGTTCAGGCGAATCGTCGGATCGTAGCTTAATACAAAGCCGAATCAGATCTTGCTGGGTGTCGACATCGTACCACATCGGCAGTTCTCGAAAGGGAATCTGGTGTTCATCTAGCCGCTGTAGCGTGGCATCAAAAACGGTCTCGGTGCTCCATGGGATATCGGCAAATATATCGGGCCGAAATTGTGACATGCCGACTAAATAATATCCGCCATCATCGCTGGGCCCGATCACGACATCGGTTTGAGCGAGTAAGGCAAACGCTTTGTTGACGTAATCGACGGGCAAGTCAGGGCTATCCGTACCGATCAACACCACTTGCTTAGCACCCGCTTTAAACGCAGAGCTAAAATAATGCTCCAAACGCTGTCCCAGGTCGCCTTCTCCCTGTGGCTGAAGGTTCCAAGTATCAACGGGCAACTGCTGAAAGAGAGGTTGTTGGTCAGCCGGACTGTATGCAATTACCGTTTGATCAGCGATGCCTGACAACCGGGCAACAATGGTCTCAACAAAGGTCTGATAAATACTGGCCGCCGCTTGATCGCCAATCGTTTGAGCTAGGCGTGTCTTCACTTTGCCTGGCGTCCATGCTTTGGCGAATAATCCAAACTGTTTCATGCGTTTAAAATCCGTTTTAACAGTATTTCGTTCACGATTCCACGAAAACGGATTTTGCCATCAATTTCCACCACCGGTACACATTCGGTGAATTTCTGCTGGAGGGCTTCATCTTGATCGATATCCACGGTTTTCGGATTGAAGCCATGTTGTTTGAGCAATGCAATGGCATCATCGCACAAATGACATCCGGCGCGTGTATAAACAATTGTTTCTGAGTCAGACATAATATGCTAGAGTTGTAGGGAACCGATGATTGTATTGGGTCGTTGAATCCTTCGTGCATTTTGTTCGATCTGCGGCTTTGATGATACCCAGGGTTCGTGTTTTGGCTATAATCTAACGAAAACAAGTAGCTCGAAAGGCCGAGGTATATAATATTAATGTTTTGATCGTGTTAGAAATCTCAAGCGCGAAGCGTAAGCGAGGACGAAGTTTATTTGCGGTTCGTCCTCGCTTACGCTTCGGGTTAAGATTATATCGGCGAACCTGAATTTTTAATTAATCTAGTGACGTATGGCAAAAGTGACTTCCGAAAAATTCTTGGACTTGGTGGTGCGTAGCAAGCTGCTATCTGAAGACCAAGTTCAACAGGCCGAGCAAGCACTTCGCCAGCAATACGATGGGCAGTTGCCTATGAATCTGCAACTGGTTGTCGATTACTTCGTTCAGCAGCAGTTAATTACTAGCTGGCATTGCGAAAAACTTACCGCTGGCAAATATCGCGGGTTCTTTCTCGCCAAGTATAAACTGCTTAAATTATTAGGCACAGGTGGCATGAGTAGTGTTTACTTGGCCGAGCACACAGTCATGCAACGCAAAGTGGCTATCAAAGTTTTGCCACCCAAGCGTGTTAAAGATGCCACCTATCTGGCACGGTTCCAGATGGAAGCCCAGGCAACCGCACAGTTAGATCACCCTAACATTGTGCGTGCGTTCGATATCGATAAAGAAGAAAATACTCATTACATCGTAATGGAGTATGTACCGGGACGTAATCTTCAGGCCATCGTGCGAGATACGGGTCCGCTCTCGTTTGATCAAGCCGCACAGTGTATCGCACAAGCGGCGGATGGGTTGCAACACATGCACGATGCTGGTGTGGTTCATCGTGATATTAAACCTGCCAATTTATTGTTCGACCCTGCCGGCATGATAAAAATCCTGGATATGGGCTTGGCCCGGTTCTCGCAAGACGACGAGGAATCGCTCACGATGGAACACGAAGAGCATATTCTAGGAACAGCCGACTATCTCTCGCCAGAACAGGCCATGAATAGTCACAGAGTCGATGCGAGAACCGATATCTATAGTTTAGGGTGTACGCTCTATTTTCTGTTAGTTGGGCATGTTCCTTTTCCAGAAGGATCGCTGGCGCAACGGATTGCCAAACATCAATCGGTGATGCCAGAGAAGATTCGCAAATCTCGCCCCAATTGCCCTGCTTCGTTGGCAAATATCTGTGAAAAGATGATGGAGAAGAAAAGGACTGAACGATTTCAGTCAGCCAAACAAGTGGCACACGAACTACGTAATTGGTTAGAGACCCGTGGACGTATGCCGATCAATCACCCCACGACGGTGAAGCAAGTCACGGTCTCGGTAGACATTGATAAGTCACTGCCGCGTGCCGAATCAATTTCAATGGATGAAGGGCATTCAGAAGGCAAACTAACACTACCCAGGGCAGAACCTCTGAGTGACATTGAACTCGGCGCGGATCATGTGCAAGAGTACGACATGGGCAGCCAAGGCAGCTTAATCACGGGAGACAGCTATCTTCAGTTAGATGGATCATCGAGTGCTTCAACTGCCAAACCTGCATTGCCGCAGGCTGTACCGCTAACCGCAGAAGAAGAGAAAGCGTTAGATCTGGAAATCAAAAAACATCGCCAAGCGGCAACAGAGAAAGAGCAACCCGATCTTAAATCGGCAGTAAAACCAGAAAAGAAGCCGATCTTATTGTGGACTGTAATTGGCGTGGCTGTTTTGGTGGTAATCGTTTTCTTATTCTACTTAGGGCTTGCTGATTAAGGGCTCTTGTTTGACTCGAATTATTGAGACTTGAAGATCAAGCCTCTACGATTTCACTTTTTGTACTTTCGATAAAGCCCACCACATCTGCGGTTTCTTGCTCTGGTAGATCAAAACTGGCAAGCGTATCTTTGACATGCCCGATGAAGATCGTCCAATCTGACTCCGAGATATTCATCCCGACGTGCGTGATTTTCATGTTTCGCCCGGTGTAATACATGGGTCCACCGGCTGAGTGGCTCAAAAAATCGACCAAAAGCTGTTTTTCTCGCTGCAAACCATCGGCACCCCGATTTTCCCAAAACCGGCCGAGTTGCGAATCGCTCATCAATCGCGAAATCAAATTATCTACCACGGCAGAGATTGCATCGTACCCACCTAGCCGTTGATAGAGTGATTGATCATTCATTATTTATTCTCCTATATTATTAAGTCATTCTCACAAGTGTTTTTGAAGCTGTAAAAGATATACAGAAAGAACTGGTTTAAATCAAGTTGAGAAATTGCTTCGACAATGGTAGAACATAGAGTATTAACTCCTGCTCCATGACTCCTACCCTTCGTTTTTGATCAATTCGGTCTATTGAAAGAGAACTTCTCTATGAAAACTTCGTCCCTTGCGTTGTTGTTTCTACTTGTAGCTCCGCTGATGCTTTTTGGAGAAAAAATTCCAGATCGTTTTTGGCCTGCTTGGCGAGGCGTGGATTCCTCAGGCAGCATTTCAACGGGCGAATACCCGGTGGAATTTGACAACGAGAAAAACGTAGTCTGGAAATACAAACTACCAGGCATCGGCTGTTCGACTCCGATTGTGTATGGAGATTCAATCTATGTCACGTGCCCTATTGAAGATCAAGATGGTTTACTCTGCTTCAACTGGCAGGGGGAACTACAGTGGCAAAAAACCGTTGGCAGCCAGCGTAAAGGCAAACATCGTAACGGCTCAGGCAGCAATCCTTCGCCAGTCACTGATGGCAAGTTTTTGGTCACCTATTTCAAAAGTGGCAACTTGGCCGGGTTTGATCTCTCTGGCAAACAACTCTGGTCCACCAATTTACAGGAACGATTTGGCAAAGATTCGCTCTATTGGGATCTTGGCACATCGCCGGTTTTAACCAAACAACACGTGATTGTCGCTGTGATGCACCATGGAAATTCTTTTTTGGCGGCGTTCGACAAGCAAACCGGCAAAATGGCCTGGGAAGTAGAACGCAACTATGTGACACCAACCGAAGGCGATCATAGCTATGCAACGCCCCACGTGATTCAACTTCAAGGCAAAGAAACCATTGTGGTTTGGGGAGCCGAACGCTTAACAGCTCACGATGCGGCCAATGGTGAAACCTTATGGACATGCGGCGGTTTTAACCCGGACCAAAATAAGAATTGGGTCGTGGTTGCTTCTTCTGTACTATCTGGCGAAATGGCCATTGTGCCTTATGGGCGAGGAAGTCATTTGTCAGGCATCAAGCTGGGCGGTTCTGGCGATATCACTGAAACGAATCGCATCTGGACTCGTGAAGACACCGGATCGTTTGTGCCAACCCCTGCGGTTTATGGTAATCGAATCCTTGTGCTCAAAGACAAGGGAGAAGTAGAGTGCCTGAATGCTCAAACTGGCGAAACCATTTTTGAGGGCGAGTTCCCTAAAAACCGAAACAAATACTATTCATCCCCAACGATTGCTGGAAATCATCTCTACGCCGCCAGAGAAGATGGCTCGTTGATGGTGGCCGATATCAGCGATGGTTTTAAGTTCCTCACTGAAAACATCATGAACGAACGACTGGTGGCTTCACCTGTCCCGATCAACGGGCAACTGTTAATCCGCGGTGAGGAAAATCTGTATTTGATTGGCAAACCATAAGCTCACAAGCATAATACCTAATTATATCAACCATGAAATACCTCTTGAAAGGCAACAACCGTGTTCCATCGATTTCTCGTCCTCTCACTCGTGTTAATGTATTGCAACATGACTGAAGCACAAAAGATTCCAACTATTTACGAAGAAGAAAATGTCCCCAAATACACGCTGCCTGATCCTTTAATTGCCGAGGACGGAACGCCGATTAAAACCGCCAAGCAATGGATCAATCAACGCAGACCTGAAATCTTGAAGATTTTTGAAGAGCAAGTCTACGGACGTGCCCCTGAATTCAAAGGCGAGATCCAATTCAAGGTTCTTGAAGAAGACAAGAATGCGTTAGGTGGCAAGGCGATTCGCAAACAGGTAAAAGTTCAACTAACGAACAAGGCCGATGGGCCGAGCATGGAGCTGCTAATCTATTCGCCTAAAAATGCAAAAGGCCCAGTGCCGACATTTTTGACTTTAAATTTTTATGGCAATCATACCATTCACACGGACCCAGCCATTCACCTTTCTGAATCGTGGGTGCGGAATAACTCTGCTAAAGGAACTAAAGACAACCGTGCGACAGAAAAGTCTCGTGGCGCTAGTGCAGAAAGATGGCCAGTTGAACGCATTCTAGAACGCGGCTTTGCGATTGTGGCCATCTATTATGGAGACATCGACCCTGACTTTGATGACGACTTCCAAAATGGCGTTCATCCTCATTACCTAAGTGAAGGCCAGAAGAAACCGGGCCCTGATCAATGGGGAAGTATCTCGGCTTGGGCCTGGGGGTTGAGTCGTGCGATGGATTATCTTGAGAAGGACTCACTTGTTGACCCTAACAGAGTGGCAGTGATGGGCCATTCACGACTGGGCAAAACATCGATTTGGGCTGGGGCTCAAGACACTCGATTTAAAGTGACTATCTGTAACAATTCTGGTTGTGGTGGAGCCGCATTGAATCGACGACGATTTGGCGAATCGGTCCGTCGAATTAACACCTCTTTTCCTCACTGGTTTTGTGACAACTACGTCCAATACAACGACAACGAAGGCGATCTCGCAGTTGACCAACACATGCTTGTCTCCTTGATTGCACCGCGTGCCATTCTGATATGCAGTGCCGAAGAAGATCGCTGGGCCGATCCCAAAGGTGAGTTCTTATCGGCCTTCCATGCCGATTCGGTCTACCGATTGTTGGGTGTCGAGGGTATTGCCGCTAAAGAAATGCCTGGGCTTGATCAGCCTGTGATGAGCCCTATTGGGTACAAAATACGACCCGGCAAGCACAATGTGCTCGCCAGTGACTGGGAAGTCTACATGGACTTTGCCAACAAGCATTTCACGAAATAGGCAAGCTTAAACATGATAAGCAAACCATAAAATTAAACAGGGCCGCTTCCATTTGATGGAAGCGGCCCTGTTTTTATTGATTCACACCAAATTAGGCGTATCGTTGAAAATTCGTTGGATTAAAATTCAATCTGATACTTAACGGTCATGTTCCGTTTGACTTGAGCGGTTGCTTCTTGGATGCTGCCGTACGATGTAATTGCAGTCTTTCCACTACTCAATCGAGACTCGGTTCGTGCCAGTCGTCTCTCTTTTGCTACGGCTGGGTTTTGCCAGAAGACGGTGCTTGGTCCATAGTTTGAGTAAGTCGGTCCAACGTACCCGCGTGATCTTCCGCCATAGCCATTGTTGCCTGCGTAGTAGCCTGCGTAACCATCTTGCTGCCTGCCACCTGTGCCGGTGCCTTGTGCTTGGGTTTGTCTAATTCGAGATTCTTGAGCATTGCCAGTGATGGTTCCGCTTGAACCACGCATTTGTGAAGCGACCCAGTATCCGAAATCTAGCATTTCAGGGTCGACTCCTAAGACTGGCAGGCTTTCGATCTTTTGTGCATAGCGGCTCATCCACATCGAGACTTGCCCCATGGTCTGATGATTTTTCCATTTGACTCCTAAATCACCGATGTAACCTTGAACGGCTCTAAAGTAGGCCAGCGTCTTTTTTGCCATCTCTTTTTGTTCAAGCTGTTCACCGGTAAGTTCTCCATGCGTGGACGCATTTGGCGAGCCTACGACACTAAAGACTCTTCGCATTCCGCTGGTGGTTAGAATTCCGCTTAACGCAATTTGATTTTTAGTCACCACAAAATCCCAAGTTTCAAATTCATCAATCATCGCCCCGTTTTTGGCGAGAATTTCTAACACAAGTGGCTTGGCATACGCTTTTGTCAAGCTAATGTCTTCAGCAAAATCTATTTTCAATGCACCAAAGGGTTGCTGACCTAAGGTGATTCCTAAAGTTACTCCTTTGATCGATGCAAGTGCAGGTGCCAACTCCTTGGGATTGACTTTATATTTTTTGATCGTTTCTAAGTTGGGTAATTTTTCTTCGATGGTTGATATCGGAATCATATCGGTTAAATCTAACGACATGATAATGGGCGTTCCCACGCCTTCTGAGAACCCTACTGCTTCAGTTAAGTATGACGAAAGCGATGTCGTGGTACTAGAGCGATGCCCCTGTAACCACCTGGATACCGCCTGACGATTTCCTGGTCGCCTTGCGCCGACAACTTGTGTGCCAAACTTAATCAAATAGGCATCACTTGCTAGTGAAACGGCAGGCATGCCTTGAATTGATTCAACTGTGCTTCCTTTATTTGCCGCAATCGTTTGAATCGAAGGCACGCTGGGCATCTCGGCCATGGCGATTTCCCATGAGGGTTCCATAAATTGAAAATCAATCTGAGAGCCCATTACAAATTTGGTGGCACTAGGTGGAACCATTGCAATCCCTGCGGCATGCGATAAATCATGCTCTTCCTTCCAGCCTTCTCGCTTAGCAACGGGGCTTGCGAGTATCTTAGAAACATCCATCAGAACGATGGTGTTGGCCGAATCAGGAATTCGACCTACCAACTGCTCAAAACCAGAAGAATTTGTCTGGCCATAAAGCGATGGTAAAGAAATAATTGAAACAAGAATCGAAAAGATAACAGCACGCAACATTGATCAGCCCCCTGAAAGAATTGTGAATCTGTCCTTATGGTAGGCGTAATGTCGTTGTTTTACTATGAATTTCTAGAAAAAACATCATAGAAATGTAGAAATCAATGCGTATTTGCATACATAGACTCAGAAAGACCGTTTGTAAGCCAAAAGTTGCGGGGCTCACCTGAAGTAGTGGGTGTTACTAGTCGCTGCAAAGCAAGGCTGTCTCTAGCCAGTCTATCCAGCGGGTAATCCCTGATTGAGTCAGGCCAGAGGCTGGTTGAATTGGAATTGAAATTCCACTACCAGCTTCACTTAGGCTGTGATACACATGGACCGTGCCATCGCGAGAAATTTGCAACACAAACGGAATTGAAGTACCAGCAGGCAAGCCATTTTCGAGGGGAATTTCACACTCACCGAGTAGCTGACAGGTTTCCATGTCGTTGGAATTGCCTTGCACTAATCGCAGGTTGATAGACTCCTGATCTTGACGCGAGGTCTTGACTGATTTTTGAATCGTAGCAGGTAGTTCGGTGCCATTAAGAATCAAGAGGGCGTTATAGGCTGTTTTCGTCTTTCGATTCTGAGCCTCAACCCCGATTCCAACGGTACTCACTTCTCGCACATCAACTTGATATTGCGAACCGCCGCCTAAGTGAGCGGCATGATTGCCATAAAGCAGGGTGCCTTGTACTAGTGCATCTTCGGCTAATTTCTTCGGTTCCTTTGAAGAGATTTGACAAAGCAACTCATGAATCATTGGCATGCGTGTCGCTTCACCAACGGTCAATAACTCCGCAATTTCTTTCCACGAGCAATTGGCTTGTTGCATCGCATCTTCGACGATGTCTTTCACACGATCAAGTAATGGTTTCGAGATTTTCTTGAATGCGGCTCGACTAATTTTATCTTGGAGCGTGGTGCCATTAAACTTGGCATTCAGGCTCGCTTCTTCTCTCATGGATAAGCGATGCTTGGTGCTCATGGCAAATTCTGGAAGATGACGCTTGCCAAGAGACCCTTCCCGAGGATCTACACCACATTGCTCGATGAATGATTCTGCGATGTATTGCATGATGCAATCATCCCAATCCACACCACCGAGCTGACTATCTCCTACAGAAGCCAAAACCTTCAAGCTTCCTAATGAAATCTCGCAAATCGAGACTCCAATGGTACTCGCCCCAAGATGCACAACGCACACCTTACTCGGTTTTCCAGCATCCGGTCTGAATAGTCCTTTGTGCCAGCCATGCCAAAAGGCTGCTGCCGTGGTATCGTTGACTAAATCAACGACGTTAAACCCTGCAATCACCCCTGTATTTCGGTAGGCTTCTCTCTGGGTGCTATTGGAACTCACCGGAACAGTCATGACGACTCGCTGGCCGCCAGGCTCTGGTTTTTGAAGCTTCACTGAAGACCGATTGATAAGCATGGCAAGCAGTGCTTCAGGCGGGTAGTTCGTTTCACCACAGAAAACAACGGAATCTTCCTTGCCTAGTCGTTGCTTTAAATCCGTGACAAGAACTCCAGTCGATTTCTTAATATCTTTCGCTTCCGCTCCGGTTGCGATGTTTGCTCCATCGACATAAACCGAGTTGGACTCACGTGGTTTACCAAGCGAATTAAGGAAGGTTTTCGGTTTACCGTTGGTATCTAATGTCGCAAGCCGAATATATTTACTACCAATGTCGAGTGCCATTGAAACCGAAGTGCTAACAGCAGCAGCGGGTTGGCTTATTGGGCTACCACTCTGCGGGATCATAGCAGGGATTCCAGGCTGATCTGTTGGCATCTGCTGTGCTGGAACACCACCTTGTTGTGCTGACGGCATCTCAGTAGGAATCGCCCCAAACTGCCCTGTCGGCATTTGGGTAGCACCAGCTTGACTTGGTGGCATTTGGGCTGGCATTGAACCAAATTGGCCCGTAGGCATTTGTGTAGCTGCTGGCATTTGAGTAGGCATAGCAGCATCTGGATGACTTGGTGTTGCATTAACAGGGAGAGAACCAAATTGCCCTGTTGGCATCTGAGTTTGTGCTGGCCCAGGCTGAGCGACAGGCATCTGATTGGGTACTGCGCCAAACTGCCCTGTTGGCATTTGAGTTTGTGCTGGCCCAGACTGAGCGACAGGCATCTGATTGTGTACTGCGCCAAACTGCCCTGTTGGCATTTGAGTTTGTGCTGGCCCAGGCTGAGCGACAGGCATCTGGTTGGGTACTGCGCCAAACTGCCCTGTTGGCATTTGAGTTTGTGCTGGCCCAGGCTGAGCAACAGGCATCTGGTTCGGTACTGCGCCAAACTGCCCTGTTGGCATTTGAGTTTGTGCTGGCCCAGGCTGAGCAACAGGCATCTGATTGGGTACTGCGCCAAACTGCCCTGTTGGCATTTGAGTTTGTGCTGGCCCAGGCTGAGCGACAGGCATCTGATTCGGCATTACCCCAAAATGCCCTGTTGGCATTTGAGTTTGTGCTGGTCCAGGCTGAGCGACAGGCATCTGATTCGGAACTGCGCCAAACTGCCCTGTTGGCATCTGAGTTCCATGCTGAGCAGCAGGCATCTGGTTTGGCGCTTGATTCGGCAATGATCCAAACTGCCCTGTTGGCATTTGGCTAGCAGGAGGGGCACTTGGTACGTTTACTATGCTGGGCGCAACTGGTGTTTGCGGAGGGGCCTCTAGAATGCAACTTCGCAAGTCAGTCATTGCTTGATGCATCGACTGATAGCGATGCGCGGGCTCTTTTGCCAGCATTTTTTGGAAGACTGCGTCTAAATGAGGGCTGACCATGTTGTTGACTGCGGCCAAACTTGGAACGGGCTCATTCAGATGGGCCATCACAATTTGAGCCAAATTCCCCTTGTAGACTGGCTCGCCTGTGATCAGATAATAAAGTGTACATCCTAAACTGTAGATATCTGCCCGATAATCAACTCCCTTTGCATTCATCGACTGCTCTGGAGCCATGAACCCTACGGTACCCATTGCCGCCCCAAATTGCGTCAGAGCATCAGTTGACATAGTATTTTGAATGGCGTTGCCCTCCATCTGCCGAGCAAGACCCATATCTAGAATTTTAACCACACCAAAGTGATCAAGCATCAAATTGCTCGGCTTAATGTCTCGATGTACTAAGCCTTCTGTGTGAGCGTACTCCAATCCTCTGGCTGCTTGAATCGTAAAGTCGACCGCTGTGTTCAAGTTCAATGGACCGTTGACTGATACGACTTCTTCCAAGTCAGTTCCAGCAATGTATTCCATGACCAAGTAATAGGAATCGCCAACTTGGCCAGCATCGAATGCCGTGACAATGTGAGGATGAAGCAGTTTCGCAGCAGACTTTACTTCACGAAGAAATCTCCTGACGGCCTCTTCACTCCCCGTCATATTTGCTGCAAGAATTTTGAGTGCAACAATTCGGTCCATGTGTCTGTGGCGAGCTCGATAGACACGTCCAACTCCACCAGCACCAATTTCCTCCATGATTTCATAATCGCCGACTATACCTCCCTCACGAATTGAGGACGAGGGATTACCTGCGTTTGAGACGCCCTGACCACCTGCACCAGCAGGAGGTTGGGTCAACCATGAATCTGTTCCACGAGACATAGATGAGTACTTGTGTATATAGGTAGAGTTAAAGAGAAAAAGGTAGCGTCACACTAAGTTTAAATTATCTAAAAAGCACTGATATACGAATCAACAAATACTTACTAGATAAACAGTTTGCCTACTTCAAAAACTACGAGAAACAAGCGTTGATGTTTCAAGCAATTTACAGTTAAAATATCGAAAAAACTAAAACCAATCTGATGGTTCGAGGATGTAAATTTTGAGTGTTAAGTCAAAAGATCAGCCGTAATATATTGTTAGTATACTACTCGCTAATGATCTTGAAGCAATAATATTGATCAAACAGTGTAACATAATCAGGCCCAACACTTAGGATACTCCACTTGTGGGAGTCTGTCGAGTATCTAAATACAATTTTAAGTCCTATCAGACGGGGTTGGTTCAACCAAAATAACGGTTTTGTTGATCTATCGGCATTGATGGTGATAGGGATTAAATAGGTACACCTGGTAGTATTTTTAAGAGGTTAGAACAAAAAAACAAGACTTCCCCAATAGAAACAGACAAAGACACTTTGAATAATCCAATCAGATCCTGTAACTGGACGACTAATTTTTGGGAAGAACAGCGTACGTACATACGGACTTCCGCGATCCGTGGATAAATACTTTCCAAGGCAATCAACAGGTATATTTCCCTTAAACACCTTCTTTCGACTAAAAACGAACCAAGATTGCCCATCACATCGTAAAAATGAACAATTATGAATAGTCATCTAACTATTCACACTTCCGATGCAAAACCAGAAAAATAAGCTCGTTAGAATTCTCCTATCAAATTTTATTTTTAACTTTTATGACAAATCCTAGGGAGAACAGCATTTATTCTTCTATCTATTATAGTCACCACCCATGACCCACTTTTCAAGGCTTGAGCTTTCACCCATGAAATTTATTTTTCAATCCGTTTCATAGATTGTCTGCCAGATATTATGAAAAAAATGCTCTTTTAGCAATTAAACGACAAGTGGACATTCTAGTAATTATTAAGGACATTCAGGAAACCATAACTGATTGAAACATGCGTAATACATTGACCTTTCAATAACTCTGGGCTAGAATTATCTATATAAACCCTCCCATATTGGTGCATATTCCCTGATCAATTCTTTCTTGAGCGTCTCTTTTAACTACCCTGAAAGTTCATCAATGAGAGATTTATCTAGCAGGTTAATCCACAGGATAGACATTACTTATTAGTGTCACTCCTTCGCTACTCAAAGCAGATTCTGCATCGTAAGATAATTTGAGATATGGAAGTGCAGTGAAGATATGACAGAGATTTACAAGATCGCTGAATACATTCAGCAATTAACTCGAAGCGGTATTTAGCCGTCGGTGTTCACCTGGAGTAATTCCGGTCTCTCTTTTGAATACCGCACTCAACCTTTCTTTATGGCTGTAGCCTGTCAATTCGCTTAATTGGTCCAACGTCATTGAAGTTTCCGTGAGTAATTGCTTGACACGTTCGACTTGAACTTCAGTGATTTGTTCATGAGGCGTTTTGTTTAAGAGAGAGCGAAAACGTCGTTCTAACTGACGACGAGAAAGCATGCTGTAACGGACAACATCAGCAACATTGATTCCTTCACACGCATTTTCACGAATATATCGACAAACTCGGGCAATTTCTCGATCCTCAACCGCATGAACATGAGTTGAAAGTCGTTGAGAAACTCCGCGTGGTTGGATGTACTCAATGGGGTTGAAATCGTTTTCCCCATTCATCAATAACTGCAAGGTTTCAGCTGCTCTAAATCCTACAGCCTCTGAATCTGGGATGACACTTGAAAGTGGAGGGTTACTCAACAAGCAGATGGCTTCATCATTATCTACTCCAATAATGCTGGTATCATCTGGAACTGAAATCTTAAGTGATTGACAGGTATTCAAAACGTGTTGACCACGAATGTCGTTACAAACCAAAAGTCCAGTAGGTGCTTCTAACGATTTCAACCATTTTGATAGTTCTTTGAAGTCTTCAAGGCCAGATTGTTCAAGATCTGTAAGGAGGGCCCCATGTTCGCCAGGGGATTGATAAATAGATAGAGGAGCCCCAGCGTTTTCCACAAACTCTCGAAAATGGCGAAGTCTGGCTTCTGAAAAATGCGCAAATTGAAATCCACAAAAAGCAAATCGCCGAAAGTCTCGCTCCCAAAGGTGCTGAAAAGCTAATCTCGCAACGGCTCGATCATCAGTTTCAACCCGAGGAATATCAGGATAGTCAACACTGCAACGAACATCGACAATTGGCAGTTTTAGGTCTCTTAGGTTGTCAACATTATGCTCATCCACACGCGCGATGACTCCACTAATACCAGAGTTTTTTAGCCAGGAAGGCAGTTTGGTATCGATTGTCATTTCTTGGTGCAGAAGAAACCAATTTGCTCTCGTGTGCGAATAGTGAGCTATCCCGCGAAGCAGGCCTCTTCCATAGGCTCTGGAAGATTCTACCAGTAGAGCTATTTTATTTCTTGTTGGACTCATACGGACAACTTAAATTGACGCAAATCATTAACCTGTAGTCGTGATTTTATTCTCGACAAGCTTCTTTGAATAGTAGTAAAATAGGAATATCAATCAATCGAGAGGATAGATCACACAAGTCGAATCCGTTGGTCGATAGTTCTTCTTCGTTTGTTAGGGTTATAATCGGCACTTTCAAGTTTGAAGAAAAAAATCCTGTTTGTCCACAGAAATCAATTATAGAACAGGGAATTATAGAACAGGGAATTATAGAAATACCTCGTTTCCTTGTTATTCAATTTCATAGACAAAAAACTTCATTGATTTGGATCAATGAATTGTGTAAACTAGAGGTGAATGAATAGTCATGCGATATAAAGAAGCTAGATGGCAATAATGATTAATCATTTCCTGCATCCACTCCCGCCTCAACTTAATATTTCTCTAAGTTCAATTTATCACCGAGGGTGAAATTTAGAGAAAGACTTTTAAAAAGCTCAAGACCAGTCTAACTAAAGACAAACAATTCTTTGTTTCTCGGACTAGCTTGGTTTTTATTCAATTTAAATTATCGAATGATTACGAGATTTTTTATGAATTCTCAACTCAAGAAGTGGACGGACGCTTCCATTTACTCAGTTCTACGGACTTTCTTCATTGGAGTCTTAGTTTGTTCGCTAACAAATTCATTGGTTGCTGTGGAAAAAGCATCGTTCACAGATGCTCAGCTTGAATTCTTTGAAAAAGACGTCCGCCCTCTCTTAGTGAAGCGATGCTATGAGTGTCATAGTTC